>CAMFFI010000050.1 GCA_945949625.1 uncultured bacterium
TCTTTGTTCCTTGCAACATTCTGGGGCGGATGAACCTTTGCAGGAGTGATAAACCTTGCTTTCATCACCTGATTTACCATAGCGTCAACATTTTCTTTTGTGTTATCTTCCTGCATTATCTCAATAGCCTGCAATAACTCAGGATTTTCTACATTGGTATTTTTTGCAATTTCCATTTTGTGCCTCCGTATTACTTCTCGGATTTAGCATAATCAGCCTGAAAATAAACATAGGTCTGATCTGCAATCATAAGAGATTTTTCAGATTTTATAATAATAATTTGCTTTGTCTGACAGGATTTTGCAATAACCGTACTTACAAAATCCGGCGTGTTTTTATCTACGTCAAATTTTTCACAAAATTCTTCAGCAGTCATTATTACGGAGCCATACCCCATAAAGTGAGAGGTCTGGCTTTTGTCTATTAAATGATACTGCACCTCGTCAAGATGAATTCCTATATCAACATTAACGAGCTTTTTTATAAGCTTTGGTGCGTCATTTATAAACATACCCGTTTTAAAATAACCTACCGAAACGGTTAAGTCGGATTTCACTGCACATTCGGCAACGCCTGTGTCGCCGTTAAGACCGCTGTTTATATCAACGCTTACCACATATGCCGAGGATGAGTTTATTTTTTCAATAGCCTTTTGGGCAAGGCCTTCGGGTTTTCCTTTAAAGCCTGTGCCGAAAATGCAGTCAACTATAATGTCGTAATCCTCAAAATCAACATATTCGTCAAACATATCCACAAAAACGCCCATTTTCTCTGCACGCTTGCAGTAGTAAAGACCGTCCTCGGAAAATTTGTCTGAAACCCTGTAAACAGAGCAGGGAAAGTTATTTTCTCCGAGAATTTCGGCAAGAGCATATCCGTCGCCGCCGTTATTACCGCCGCCGCAGATAATCGCCGTCCTTTTTTGTTTCCAGTTTACAGCGGCAAATACACCCTGTGCCGCTTTTTTCATAAGCTGTGCGCCCGATGTGTGATGTTCTATGGTATGAGCGTCGCTTTTCCTCATATTACTTACAGATATAACGTGATCCATAATTATACCTCATTATTTATTCATTTCATTATAAGCCGTTAAAACAGCCTCATAGGAAATATTGCACTCCATTAAATAAACGGGAATCCGATTAAGAAAATCATCAAAAAGCTCAAGAAGATTTTCCATTGATTTTTTATCTTTAGGTCTTTCGGTCTGGTCCATAAAAAGTGCAAGCGATTCTAACTTACTTATTTTTTTAATTCTGTTTTCTTTGCCCTGTCTTAAAAAGCAAACAGCCTTCACGGGAGATTTTATATTATTGCCGATATTGCTTTTACCCTGCCAGGGTGTTCCGTAAACATAAAAGGTATCCTTTTGTTTTCTGATAATCGGCTTATCATCGTTTATCATTGTAACTTCTTTGCCGAAATACTCCCGCCAAAGTCGTGTATGGGTTGATTTGCCCGTACCGCTGGGAGCAGTAAAAATATATGCACTTCCGTCTTTTTCAATACAGGAGCTGTGAAAAAAGAAACCGTTGTAATTTTTCAGCACTTCTCTGGAAATACATCTTAATATTGCAGTTGTTTCCAAAAGCTCGTCGCCTAAAGGCTCTGTCGCCGCTGACTTTTCATACTTCATCATTTCATCTGTAATGCTGACAGTAAAATCGGCCTTTTCGTTACAGCCGTATTCATAATCCTTCATTAGCTTTTCCGAAAAGCTGTATTTAGGATTTATTTCAATTATTAAATCCGCAATTTTATATTTGCCCATAAAAATCCCTGATAAATTCAATTCATACGAATATTTTTACTTCATAATTTTAGCATACAAATATGACTTTATCAAGCAATTTTGTTATTTTGCATTAATTAGATATAACAAAGCAGACGGTGGTTGACCGTCTGCCGAAATTCAGTAACCGGGTAAATTCAAAAAAGCATTTATCCGTTTAAGCCCGAAACTATTTTTGAAACTGTATTTTCAAGGGAACCCTCTTTTGTTACATTCACCGTTAAATCTGCGTATTTTTCATAGAGTGGAGTTCTTGTTTTGAAAATATCGTCCAATGTTTCGCCCTTTTTAAAAACTATTCCTCTTGTTTTCATATTTGTTATGCGATTTTTAAGCTCTTTCAAAGGAACATTTATGTAAACCACTTTTCCCATTGATTTTAAATGCTCCATAGCTTTTTCGCTGATTACCATAGAACCGCCTGTTGCCACAACGGTGTTTTTACAATTCAGATTAAGTCCTGTTTGCTCTTCAATTTCAAGAAACTTATCAATTCCCTTTTGGTCAATTAAGCGCTGGAGCTTCTGCCCCTGCTGTTCACAAATAATCAAATCCGTATCAACAAAGCCAAAGCCCAGACTTTTTGCAAGCACTACGCCCACTGTGCTTTTTCCGCAGCCGGGCATTCCGATTAAGATTACATTGTCCATATTAAAGAACCCTTATGCTCAATGTGTCAGTGCTTGAGGTAGGAGTAATTTTATTTGAAGAGAGAACAAGAACAATATCGCCTTTTTTAACAATTTTTGTAGATAAGGCTTTCTCCATTGCCTGTCTTGTAATAGCGTCGGAGGTAGTTTTTTCCTCACCTAAAACTGCAGTAACACCCCATGTAAGGCAAAGCTTTTTGGCAACGAGTTCCGAGGTTACAACTGCAATAATAGGACATTCCGGTCTGAAATGTGACATAGCCCTTGCTACACGTCCGGTAGCGCTTTCTACGATAATTGCCTTTGCCTCAACTTTCTGTGCAACGCTTTTTGCCGCAAGGCAGAGGTTTTCTCTGAAGCTTGAATCAGACGCTCCGTCCAGAAGGCTTTTTAAAATACATTTTTCGAGAGAAGCCGTCTCGTTGTTGCTTTCAGCCTCTTCGCAAATATCATTTAAAGCCTTAACGCTTTCTACGGGATACTGACCTGTTGCAGATTCTCCCGAAAGCATAACAGCGCTTGTTCCGTCATATACGGCATTTGCAACGTCGCTGATTTCTGCTCTTGTAGGTCTTGGAGAATTTGTCATACTTTCAAGCATCTGTGTTGCGGTAATAACAAATTTTCCTGCCGTTACTGCTTTTCTGATAAGAGTTTTCTGAATTTCAGGAAGCTTTATAAAGGGAATTTCAACGCCCATATCTCCTCTGGCAACCATAATTCCGTCGCTTACCTCAAGGATTCTGTCAATATCGTCAACGCCGCTTTGGTTCTCTATTTTTGAAATAATTTCAACATATTCATAACCTATGCTGTCTATATAATCACGCAGAGTTTTTACGTCCTCATATGAGCGCACAAAGGAAGCCGCAACAACGTGAGCTCCGTTTCTAAGTCCGAATTCAATGTCCTCTCTGTCCTTTTGGCTAACATAAGGCATATTTATCTTGTAATTTGGAATATTTATGCTTTTTCTGTCTGAAAGCGTTCCGCCCTTTACTACCGTACATACTATTGCCTCGGGAGTAACCTGCTTAACCTGCATACTGAGTTTGCCGTCGTCAAGGAGGATTTCTCTGCCTATTGCCGCTTTTCCCTCATTAAAGAACAGCTCCACAAGCTTTGGAAAAGTCAGACTTACTCCGCTTTCGTCGCCCTTATCCGATTCTTTAAAAAGAGAAAACTCCTGTCCCTCCTGCAACAAAATGCTTCCGTTTTCAAAGGTTCCTATTCTTATTTCAGGACCTTTTGTATCAAGCAGAAGCTCAACATATTTGCCGCTTTCTTTGATTGCTTCCTTAACTGTATCAATCAGCTTTTTTGTATTTTCATATGTTCCGTGGGACATATTGAAGCGTGCAACATTCATTCCGGCATCAATCATTTTCAGCAGAGTTTCTTTATCACTGCATGCAGGACCTATGGTGCAGACAATTTTTGTATTTCTCATAAAAACCTTCCTCTCCGTTACATTATATTAATTTCAAATTATCTTATACATTATTAGTATATACCATATATTGATTTTTCACAAGTTTTTATAACAATATTTTATTTAAGAATACCATTAAAATTCCGAAAAGTACATTTTTTGAATGTAAAATTTTTGTAAAATATCATTCATAAATTCCTGAAAATATATGTTCATAATAAAAAATTTTCAAATTTATGAATTTTTTAAGTGCAAATATTGCATTTTAAAGTTATAAGTGGTAGAATTATATTTGTGAATTGTTCTTTTTATTAAGAACAAAAAATTTTAATGGAGGTTTTAACAATGGCGTTAAAAAATCAGTATCTCATTGATTTACTTGAAACAGTAAAGAAAAGAAACGCAGGCGAGCCTGAATTTATCCAGGCTGTAACAGAAGTGTTAATTTCACTTGAGCCTGTAATTGAAAGAAGACCTGACCTTGTTGAGGCAGGCGTTTTGGAAAGACTTGTAGAGCCTGAAAGACAGATCATTTTCAGAGTTCCTTGGGTTGACGACAACGGCAAAACTCAGGTTAACCGCGGTTTCAGAGTTCAGTTCAACTCTGCTATCGGACCTTACAAGGGCGGTTTACGACTTCACCCTTCAGTTTATCTCGGAATTATTAAGTTCCTCGGATTTGAGCAGGTATTTAAAAACAGCCTTACAACCCTTCCTATGGGCGGCGGTAAAGGCGGTTCAGACTTTGACCCTAAGGGTAAAAGTGACGGAGAAATTATGCGTTTCTGTCAGAGCTTTATGACAGAACTTTACAGACATATCGGTCCTGACTGTGACGTTCCTGCCGGTGATATCGGAACAGGCGCAAGAGAAATCGGCTATATGTTCGGTCAGTATAAAAGACTCAGAAATGAATGGAGCGGCGTTCTTA
The DNA here is from genome assembly GCA_945949625.1 of uncultured bacterium. Lineage (GTDB taxonomy): Bacteria > Bacillota > Clostridia > Oscillospirales > Acutalibacteraceae > Ruminococcoides. The sequence continues at coordinate 4,806 of CAMFFI010000050.1, forward strand.
CAGGTAAGGGCTTAAGCTACGGCGGTTCACTTGCAAGAACAGAGGCAACAGGCTACGGTCTTTGCTATTTCACTGATGAAATGCTTAAGGCAAACGGCAAGAGCTTTGAGGGCAAAACAGTTGTTATCTCCGGTTCCGGAAATGTTGCTATTTACGCTACTCAGAAGGCAACAGAGCTTGGCGCAAAGGTTGTTGCTCTTTCTGATTCAAACGGCTACATCTACGACAAAAACGGTATTGACTTAGCTTGTGTAAAACAGCTTAAGGAAGTTGAAAGAAAGAGAATTAAGGAATATGTAAATACTCATCCGGACGCTGTTTATACAGAAGGCTGCAAGGGTATCTGGACAATTCCCTGTGATATTGCTCTTCCTTGTGCAACTCAGAATGAAATTGACGAAGAAAGTGCAAAGGCACTTGTTGCCAACGGCTGCTTTGCTGTTTCAGAGGGTGCTAATATGCCTTCAACTCCAGAAGCAATTGACGTTTACCTTGCTAACGGTGTTCTCTACGGACCTGCAAAGGCTGCAAACGCAGGCGGCGTTGCAACATCAGGTCTTGAAATGAGCCAGAACTCTGCAAGACTTTCTTGGACATTTGAAGAGGTTGACGAAAAGCTTCATAACATTATGAAGGAAATCTTCAAATCCTGTGACGAGGCTGCTAAAGAGTACGGTATGGAAGGCAATTATATGGCAGGCGCAAACATTGCAGGCTTCCTTAAGGTTGCAGACGCAATGAAAGCACAGGGCTGCGTATAATCTGTATCTGACAGTGCAGTTTTATATTAACTAAACAAAAGGCGGTAAGGCTGAAACAGCTTTACCGCTTTTTCTGTTCAAAGTGCGATTATTATGGTATGATATATGCGGTGATTAATATGAAAATAGACAGACTTATGGGCATACTTTCTGTTCTTATGCAAAAGGACAGCGTTACCGCACCGTATCTTGCTGAAAAATTTGAGGTATCAAGACGTACCATAAACCGTGATATTGAAGATTTGTGCAAAGCCGGAATCCCCATTGTAACTGTCCGTGGAAAAAACGGCGGTATTTCGGTTATGGACGGATACAAAATAGACAAAACAATTTTTACCTCCTCGGAAATGCGTTACATTATTGCAGGACTTAAGGGTTTGGACAGCGTTTCTAAAACAAACAAATACAAACAGCTTATGGACAAACTGACGGTAGAAAATTCTTCCGTTATTAATAATGAACACATACTTATCGACCTTTCTTCCTGGCACAAATCATCTCTTGCTCCGAAAATAGAGCTTATTCAAAGGGCAATTGACAAAAGCCGAAAAATTGAATTCACTTACTATTCCCCAAACGGAGAAACAACAAGAGCTATTGAACCATATACGCTTGTGTTCGTATGGTCCTCCTGGTACGTATGGGGATATTGTCTTAAACGCCGAGCTTACCGTATGTTTAAGCTGAACAGACTTATAGACCTTCAGCTTACCGATGAAAGCTTTGAAATCAGAGAGGACGCTCCCTCCTATGATTTTACGGAATTTAATCAGCAGGAAGGTGAAATTGAGGCCTCAATTTTATTCAGCGACAGCGTTAAATGGCGTATTATTGATGAATTTGGAATAGAATATGTGGAAGAAACAGATAAAGGAAATATAGTCACCTTCAAATGGTGGGACAAGCCTTCTCTGTTCAGCTGGCTTTTAAGCTTTGGAACAGATGCGGAAATTTTGGAACCCGAAAATCTCCGTATTGAATTTAAAGAGCTTACAGAAAAAATACGGGATTTATATTCTTAACAGAACACACTGTTGTCATAATAAAATTAAATAATAATAAGGTTACTTAAGGTAAATGTTATATTGAACCTTTAAAACAGATAATACATTCTATGAAGAACAACAGCTTTCCTTGTTTAATTTAAAAAATGCAAATTATTTTTTAAACACGACAATCAGATGTCGTGTTTATTGTTATAAAATACAATTACTAAATCAAAGGAAAGAGGTTTCAATATGAATTATGAAATTGTAAATTTAGAAGAAAAAACAGTAGTGGGATTAAGTGCAAGAACCAATAACTTTTTCCCGGATATGCAAAAGGTTATAGGTACCCTATGGAGCGATTTTTACGGAAAAGGTGTTTATGAAAAAATAACAGACAAAGCTAATTATAAGGCTTTAGGTATTTACTCCGATTATGAAAACGATGAAAAAGGAGATTATACCGTCACTGTGGGCTGTCAGGTTACAAATGCAGATAAAATTCCTGAAAACACCGTCCGTCTTACTGTTCCCAAGGGTAAATACGCAAAATTCATCGTAAGGGGGCATATGCAAAGGGCTGTATCTGATTTTTGGCAGGAGCTTTGGAAAATTGACCTTCCCCGTTCTTACGTCTGCGACTTTGAGGAATATCAAAACAGCGATATGGAAAACGCTGAAATACATATTTATATAGGACTGAAATAAACGCTTGCAAAA
>CAMFFI010000051.1 GCA_945949625.1 uncultured bacterium
TTCCTTTTGCACAGGCGCATCCGCTGGAAACCTATATTTCGTTTTGTGCGAGAAAGTGAAGCATCGTTTCACTTCGTATGCCTTTAACTGCAATATTCATTATATACGGCAGAGCATTTTCTCCGCTGTGGAAGGTTATGCCGTCAATTTGTGAAAGCTTTTTTCTTGCGTATGCGTTAAGCTCTGAGATTTTCTCATAGTTTTTATCAATTTCAAGCTCTGAAACTGCAACGCCGAAAGCGCCGATTAAGGGCAGAGCTTCCGTACCGGGGCGGATTTTCTTTTCCTGCTCGCCGCCAAAGTGCAGGGGGACAATGCGTTTGCCTTTTTTTATATATAATGCGCCAACGCCTTTCGGTCCGTGAATTTTGTGAGCAGTTATTGTCATTAAGTCAACATCCGTCTTTTTGACTTTGATGTTTATTTTGCCGAATGCCTGTACTGCGTCTGTATGAATCAATGCGGGAGATTTTTTTGCAGTAACGATTTTTCTGATTTTTGAAATATCATTTAACGCACCTGTTTCGTTGTTTGCGGTCATTATTGAAACCAAAATTGTTTTGTCGTCCACAGCGTTTGATATTTTATCGGCTGTGATTATACCGTTTTCATCGGGACTGAGGTATATAACGTCAAAGCCTCTGTTTTCAAGCTCTTTCATTGATTCAAGCACGCTGCTGTGTTCAACGGAGGAGGTGACTATTTTATTTCCGCGTCTTTTCAAAGCCTGTGCAGCTCCGAAAACGGCTGTGTTGTTTGCTTCGGTTCCGCCGCTTGTAAAATATATTTCGCTGCTTTCACAGCCCAGCACTTTAGAAATTATTTTTCTTGCACCTTCAAGCTCGGTTTCTGCCTTTAAGCCTAAGGAGTGCAGGGAGGAAGCATTACCGTAGTTTTCACACATAATATCAAATGCCTTTTGTGCAGCGGCTTTTGAAACCTTTGTTGTTGCACTGTTATCAAGGTAATGTTCCAAGCTTATTCCTCCAAAAAAGTTTATCACACATTATTATACAATATATATGTAAAAAAATAAATATGTAAATAAAAAAATAATCACATTAAAATAAAAAGAAATTTTTGGGCAAAATAAATACAAGTGTAAATTCACGCAATTGGAGGATTAATATGTTATCAAAATCAGAATATCAAAAAATTGTGACGGAAAAGTCAAAAAAAAGCAAAATCTGGGTGAACTGTCTTATGGCTTTTTTAACAGGCGGAGGTATATGTCTGCTTGGACAAATACTAACTACGCTGTATATAGGAGTAGGACTTGAGGAAAAAACAGCAAGAACCGTAACCTCTGTGTCCCTTGTATTTTTAGGAGTTTTGTTGACGGCAATCGGCTGTTATGACGATATAGCAAAACACGCAGGAGCAGGTACGCTTGTTCCCATTACCGGTTTTGCAAATTCCGTTGCTTCTCCTGCAATTGAATTTAAAGCCGAGGGGTTTGTTCTGGGACTTGGTGCAAAGATGTTTGTAATTGCAGGTCCGGTAATAGTTTACGGCGTATCGGCAAGCATTATTTACGGAGTGATTCTCTGGATATTAAGCTTATTCGGGATTAAGCTTTATTAATTTGTATTTCTGAAAGGAAGAACCGTTAAATTCAAAATGTTATCTGTAAATTGAAAAGTCCAAACTGTACCGGGTGTTTCTTTCTGGTTAAAAAATAATCCGCAGGGGCAAATTTTGCCTTTGCGGAATTATAATATAAAAAATACATAAATTTTTAAATTTTTTACGAAAAAACCCTTGACAACCGACCCGAAGGGGAATAAAATTGTAGAATGTACCATAATGGGGATATGTACCGAAATGGCTTAAAAAATCTCTTGCAATAAAGGAATATTATCACGCAAAACGGTGAATTGTCAAGATATTTTTAGCAACAATTTTGTTACATTTGCCTTTTTTATAAAACCGATGCAGTTCGGTTATGGAACGACTATTTTAAAGGAGTGGATACGCCTATGGTTAATGTCAAACCCGTAAAGCTTGGCAAAAACGAAAGAATGAGCTTTGGCAAGATTGATGAAGTTATCGATATGCCGAATCTTATTGAGATTCAGAAAAATTCTTACAAGTGGTTTCTTGAAGAAGGTCTGAAGGAAGTATTCAAGGACGTTTCCGGTATAACTGATTATACGGGAAATCTTGTTCTTGATTTTATCGATTATACTTTGGACGTTGACAAGCCTAATTACAGTGTAATTGAATGTAAGGAAAGAGACGCCACATATTCTGCCGCTCTCAGAGTTACCGCAAGACTTCTCAACAAGGAAACCGGCGAAATAAAAGAATCCAACGTGTTTATGGGAGATTTTCCTCTTATGACCGACAGCGGTACTTTTATCATTAACGGTGCCGAAAGAGTTATTGTTTCTCAGCTTGTCAGAAGCCCCGGTGTTTATTATAAAATGGAGCACGACAAAACCGGTAAGGAGCTGTTCAGTGCTACTGTTATTCCGAACCGCGGTGCCTGGCTTGAATATGAAAACGATGTAAATGACGTTTTCTATGTGCGTATTGATAAAAACAGAAAAGTTCCTATTACTGCATTTATCCGTGCTTTAGGCTTAGGTACGGACGCTGAAATTCTTGAATTTTTCGGCGACGATGACAGAATGAAAGCCACAATTGAAAAGGACACCACAAAATCTGTTGAGGAAGGTCTTTTGGAGGTTTACAGAAAGCTCCGTCCAAGCGAGCCGCCGACAGTTGAAAGTGCCCAGACTCACCTTAATAATTTATTCTTTGACCCTAAGCGTTATGATATGTCCAGAGTCGGAAGATATAAATACAACAAAAAGCTTGGTATTTCCCAGCGCCTTTCCGGACAGGTTCTTGCAGAGCCTATTGCAAATCCCCGCACGGGAGAGGTTATGGCTAACAGAGGCGACAAAATATCAAGAGAGCTTGCTCTTGAAATTGAAAACGCAGGCGTTGACACAGCCTTTGTAAAGCTTGTTGATAAAAACGATAAGATTGTCAAAATTATTTCAAACGGTATGGTTGACATTAACTGCTATGTTGACTTTGACGCAGAAAAAGAATGCGGAATTAACGAAAAGGTAAAATTCTCTGTTCTTTGCGAAATTCTTGACAGTGCGGAAAATCAGGAAGAGCTTAAGCAAATGCTTATTGACCGCAGCGCAGAGCTTATTCCAAATCACATTATTATTGATGATATTTTTGCAACAATTAACTATATGAACTGCCTTGCAGAAGGCGTTGGCGTTACTGACGATATTGACCACTTAGGAAACAGACGTATCCGCAGTGTAGGCGAATTGCTCCAGAACCAGTTCAGAATCGGTTTTTCACGTCTTGAAAGAGTTATCAGAGAAAGAATGACTCTTCAGGCACAGGATTTGGAAACACTTTCGCCAAACACCCTGATTAATATAAGACCTGTAACTGCTGCAATTAAAGAGTTCTTCGGTTCATCTCCGCTTTCGCAGTTTATGGACCAGACTAACCCTCTTGCAGAGCTTACGCACAAAAGAAGACTTTCGGCATTGGGCCCCGGCGGTTTGTCAAGAGACCGTGCAGGATTTGAGGTTCGTGACGTACACTACACCCACTACGGACGTATGTGTCCTATCGAGACTCCTGAAGGTCCTAACATTGGACTTATCTCTTATCTTGCAACCTTTGCGAGAATTAACAAATACGGCTTTATTGAGGCTCCTTTCCGTAAAATCGATAAGGAAAAGGGCGTTGTTACCGATGAAGTTGTTTATATGACCGCAGATATGGAAGATGAATTTGCCGTTGCACAGGCAAATGAGCCTTTGGATGAAGAGGGTCATTTCAAGAACAGCAAGGTATCAGGCCGTTACAGAGACGGTTTCGTTGAGTATTCTCCGGACAGATTCGACTTTATGGACGTATCTCCGAGAATGGTTGTTTCTGTTGCTACTGCGATGATTCCTTTCCTTGAAAACGATGACGCAAACCGTGCTTTGATGGGTTCAAACATGCAGCGACAGGCCGTACCTCTTATGGTTACGGAATCCCCGATTGTAGGAACAGGTATGGAGTACAAAGCAGGCGTTGACTCAGGCGTTTGCGTTCTTGCAGAAGATGACGGACTTGTGCTTGCCGTTGACGCAGACCATATTCGTGTTCAGTATGATTCGGGAAAAATCGTTGACCACGAAATTATTAAGTTCCTTCGTTCAAACCAGGGCACCTGCTTTAATCAGATTCCCGTTGTTTCAAAGGGACAGAGAGTTGTAAAGGGCGAGGTTCTTGCAGACGGACCTGCCACAAAGAACGGCGAAATTTCCCTTGGTAAAAATGCTCTTATCGGCTTTATGACCTGGGAAGGCTATAACTACGAGGATGCTGTTCTTATCAGCGAAAAAATCGTAAGAGATGATGTTTATACATCTATCCATATTGAAGAATATGATACAGAAGCAAGAGATACAAAGCTGGGACCGGAGGAAATTACAAGAGATATTCCTCAGGTCGGCGAGGATATGCTTAAAGACCTCGACGAGCATGGTATAATCCACATCGGCTCAGAAGTTCACGCAGGCGATATTCTTGTAGGTAAAGTAACTCCTAAGGGCGAAACAGAGCTTACGGCTGAGGAAAGACTTCTCCGTGCTATTTTCGGTGAAAAAGCAAGAGAGGTAAGAGATACATCATTAAGAGTTCCTCATGGTGAAAGCGGTATTGTTGTTGACGTTAAGGTGTTTACCCGTGAAAACAGCAGAAACGAGCTTCAGCCGGGTGTAAATAAGGTTGTAAGATGTTATATTGCTCAGAAACGTAAAATCAGCGTGGGCGATAAAATGGCAGGCCGTCACGGAAACAAGGGTGTTGTTTCAAGAATTTTACCTGTTGAAGATATGCCGTTCTTACCTGACGGTACACCTCTTGATATTGTACTTAACCCGTTGGGCGTACCTTCCCGTATGAACATCGGTCAGGTGCTTGAGGTTCACTTGGGATATGCCGCAAAGGCACTGGGCTGGAAAATTATGACTCCTGTATTTGACGGTGCTCACGAACAGGATATATTTGAAGCATTAAAAGACGCAGGTTACAGCGAGGACGGTAAAACATGGCTTGTTGACGGACGTACCGGCGAGCGTTTCGACAATCCTGTAACCGTAGGTTATATGTACTACCTTAAGCTCCATCACCTTGTTGATGATAAAATTCACGCAAGAAGCACAGGTCCTTATTCACTTGTTACCCAGCAGCCTTTGGGCGGTAAAGCTCAGTTCGGCGGACAGCGTTTCGGTGAAATGGAAGTTTGGGCATTGGAGGCTTACGGCGCTGCTTACACCTTGCAGGAAATTCTTACCGTTAAGTCCGATGACGTTGTAGGACGTGTTAAAACTTACGAGGCTATCGTTAAGGGACAAAACATTCCTGCACCGGGTATTCCGGAATCATTCAAGGTTCTTATTAAAGAGCTTCAGTCTTTGGCTCTTGACGTTTGCGTTCTTGATAAAGACAATAATGAAATTGACCTTAAACAGAAGTTTGACGAGGACGATGACCTTCCTGTTGCAGATGACGAGCAGACTCTTGACGAAGACCACGTTATGACCTCTATGGATGGTTTCCTTCTTGACGAAGACTCCGAAGAGGGAAATATGTTTGATGAATCGTCAATTCCCTCAGAAGAGGAAGAAACCTTTGATTTTGACGAAAACGACGAATTTTAAGGAGGAGATAAATAATGGAAAATATTGTTTTTGATTCAATAAAAATAGGACTTGCATCTCCGGAAAAAATTCGTGAATGGTCATACGGCGAGGTTAAAAAGCCTGAAACCATAAACTACCGCACACTTAAGCCGGAGCGTGACGGACTTTTCTGCGAGCGCATTTTCGGACCTACCAAGGACTGGGAATGTCATTGCGGAAAATATAAAAGAATCCGCTTTAAAGGCAAGGTCTGCGACCGCTGCGGAGTTGAAGTAACAAGAGCAAAAGTAAGACGTGAGCGTATGGGTCACATTGAGCTTGCCGCTCCTGTATCACATATTTGGTATTTTAAGGGTATTCCTTCAAGAATTTCCCTTATGCTTGACATTTCACCGAGAAAGCTTGAAGAGGTTCTCTACTTCGCTTCTTATATTGTAATTGATCCCGGCGACTGCCGTGACCTTGAAAAAATGCAGTTCCTTTCTGAAAGCGAATACCGTGATATGAGGGAAAAATACGAGGACGACTTTGAAGCAGGTATGGGTGCAGAGGCTATTAAAAAGCTTTTGCAGGAAATTGACCTTGACGTGTTGTCAAACCAGCTAAAAGAAGAGCTTGAAGGTGCGTCTGGTCAGAAAAGAGTAAGACTTTTAAAGAGACTTGACGTTGTTGAAAGCTTCAGACATTCAGGAAACCGTCCCGAATGGATGATTCTCGATGTAATTCCCGTAATCCCCCCTGACATCAGACCAATGGTTCAGCTTGACGGCGGACGTTTTGCAACATCTGACTTAAATGACCTTTACAGACGTGTTATAAACAGAAACAACCGCCTTAAAAAGCTCATTGACTTACAGGCTCCGGATATTATTATCAGAAATGAAAAGCGTATGCTTCAGGAGGCTGTTGACGCTCTTATTGACAACGGCAGAAGAGGCAGACCTGTAACAGGACCTAACAACAGAGCTTTAAAATCCCTTTCCGATATGCTTAAGGGTAAGCAGGGACGTTTCCGTCAGAACCTTCTCGGTAAGCGTGTTGACTACTCCGGACGTTCGGTTATCGTTGTAGGACCTGAGCTTAAAATGTATCAGTGCGGACTTCCTAAGGAAATGGCACTGGAGCTTTTCAAACCATTTGTTATGAAACGCCTTGTAGAAACAAAGGCTGTTATAAATATTAAAGCTGCAAGAAAAGCAGTTGAGCGTGCAAAGCCTGAGGTCTGGGACGCACTTGAGGTTGTAATCAAGGGACACCCTGTTCTCCTTAACCGTGCTCCTACACTTCACAGACTTGGTATTCAGGCATTTGAGCCTGTGCTTGTAGAAGGAAGAGCCTTAAAGCTTCATCCGCTGGCTTGTACTGCGTATAACGCTGACTTCGACGGCGACCAGATGGCTGTTCACGTTCCTCTTTCGGCAGAGGCACAGGCAGAGGCAAGATTCCTTATGCTTGCTGCCGGAAACCTTCTTAAACCGTCAGACGGACGTCCTGTTGTTGTACCGACTCAGGATATGATTCTTGGTTCCTACTA
>CAMFFI010000052.1 GCA_945949625.1 uncultured bacterium
TTTCCATTTGGAGGAAGAGCCCACACAGCGCCTTATGAGCTTTTGCGAAAAATATCACGTTTCTCTTGCATGCTTGATTGTTATGGGACTTCATACATATTTTCACAAAACAAACGGCAACGACGACGTATCACTTAACAATGCAATAGCAAGACGCGCGACTCTTAAAGAAAAGAAATCAGGCGGAACAAGAATACACTCTTTCCCTCTGCGTGTAATCATTCCCGAAAATATGACCTTTTTAGAGGGAGTTTATAAAATCCGCGACGTTCAGAACGAAATGTTCCGTCATGCAAATTACGACCCTGTTTCTTATTTTGCATATCGCAGTAAGTTTTATCACAATGAACCGGGACATACCTATGAACCTATTTCGTTAACCTATCAGCCTATGACTATGAAACAGACCGGATTGCTTGATAAGCTGGGCGATATAAAATACAAAACAAAATGGTACGCAAACGGCGCAACTACACAGGCTGTTTATCTTACCGTTATGCACCGTCCGGACGACAACGGACTTGATTTTAATTTTGAACATCAGGTAAAAGCCATAACAAGAGAACAGCTTGAATATATGTATTATTACCTTTGCAGGATTATGTTTAAGGGTGTAGAAAATCCAAACCTGCCCGTAGGCGATATTATGAAGCTTATATAAGGAGGACGTAAGCAATGTTTGATAAATTAGCAGAAATCATTTGCAATTATGTTGATGTAGAAAAAAGGATATACTCCCCGAGTCACGCTTTATGGAGGATTTAGGTTTTACCTCCTTTGATTTTATGAGTATGCTCGGCGAAATCGAAGATGAATTCGACATTGAAATAGACCAGCAAAGAGCAGTAAATATCCGCACTGTGCAGGAAGCCGCCGATTATCTTGACGAGCTTATTGCCAATGAATAAAGGGGTTCAGGCTATGCTTTGCAGTACAATTCGCGAAATTTTAGTACAGTCAGAAAAGGAGTTCGGCTCTGACGACGCTATAAGATACAAGATAAAAAAAGATGTTATCGAAGCAAAAACATATACTCAGCTGAAAAATGACAGCGAAAGCTTTTCAAACGTTCTGAAAGCTTTAGGCGAGCAGGGCTGTCATATTTCCCTGCTGGGAATGACCTCCTATGAGTGGATTGCCTCATATTTCGGAATCGTCAACAGCGGCAGTATAGCTGTGCCTCTTGACGTATCACTTCCTGCTTTGGAAATATGCGAGCTTATTAACAGAGCCGATGTTACTGTGCTTGTGATTGATGAAATCCGCAGAGATGTTGAAGAAATTGCAAAACAGCAATGTCCGAATTTAAAGCATATTATTTCAATTCAAAAAAAGGAAAGCGATGAACAGGCTCTTTCTTTTTGGCAGTTGTTAAACGATAACAGCGGTGAATTTGATTATACTCCCAATCCCGAGGATTTATGCACAATTATGTTCACCTCGGGTACAACGGGAAAAAGCAAGGGCGTTATGCTTACTCAAAGAAACTTAGCCGAAAACGCAACCTGCCTTGATATGAAAATTCCCTCAAGAACAGTTATTCTTTCTGTTCTGCCTATTCATCACGCATATTGTCTTAGTATGGATATTTTAAAGGGTGTTTCTCTCGGCGCTGTAATCTGTATAAATGACTCTTTGCTGAGAGTTGCCAAAAACATAAAGCTGTTTAAGCCAAATATGATTTTAATGGTTCCTTTGATGATTGAAACTATTGCCAAAAAGCTTGAAGAAGCAAAGGGAATTCCTGCCCTGATAGTAAAAATGAAGGTGTTCGGCAAACAGTTCCATACAATTTGCAGCGGCGGAGCATATTTGAATCCTGCCTATATTGATTTGTTTAAAAAATACGGGATAACTATTTTGCAGGGCTACGGTATGACTGAATGTTCGCCTGTAATAAGTACGAATTTAAGCTGGAACATAAAGAAAAATTCCGTCGGACGTCTGATGCCTAACTGTCAGGCAAAGGTGGTTGATGACGAGCTTTGGGTAAAGGGCAGCAGCGTAATGCAGGGTTATTATAAAATGCCGGAAGAAACCGCACAGACGTTAAAGGACGGCTGGCTTGTAACGGGAGATTTAGGATATGTAGATGATGACGGATACATATTCCTTACCGTCAGAAAGAAAAATCTTATTATTACCAAAAACGGAGAAAATGTATCGCCTGAAGAAATTGAAAATAAAATCGGCGAGAATCGTCTTGTATGTGAAATTCTTGTCCGTGAAAATGAAGGTGTAATAGAAGCTGAAATTTTCCCGGATTATGAATATGCAGAAAAGAAAAAAATCAAAAACATTCAAGACGAACTGCAAAAGATAATTGACGAATACAATCTTTCTGCACCGGCTTATAAAAAGGTTTACAAGCTCTCCGTTCGTGAAAAAGAATTTGAAAAAACTCCCTCCAAAAAAATCAAAAGATATTGAATATAATTTTTACCCATTGAAAAAGGTCCGAGCTCGGACCTTTCACTTTTTGCTATATAAACTCCGTCATTTGAGTAATGTTATTATATTCCGTTTCAAGAAGCTTTCTGGCAAGCTGTTCAACCTTTTCATCACTTTTATCATACTGACGCATTCTATCCACAATTTTGCTTACGCCTTTAATATTTCCGTTTATCATCATCTGCGCAATATGCGAATCGGTATCGTCCTTTTCCATATGTCTTTTTGCCATATGCTTTGTCATTTTTCTTACAATAGGACTTAGCCGCTGCACCTCCTCATTATTGTTTTTCAGCATATTATTTGCATTGTTTATAATTCTGCCATACTCTATCATCTGTGTGCGCAAGGCTTTTTTCAGGTTATCATCCTTTGCGTAGTCTTTTATTTGCGAAATTCCGCAGCAACCCATTTCAGCATTCTGTGCAATATAAGTAAGCATTTCATTATTATTTATCATAGGAAAATCACCTCATGATAAGTATTGCCTGAAATGAACTGTTTATTTAAAATTATAAAAATTTTTATTTTTTTGAAAAACATTCACTTGATGTTTTAAAAACTGTCACATTTACCAATTAATATATACTTGTAACAAAGAAAGTTACATATTAAGTCGCTTTTCATTTTTCTCCCTTCTAATAACACAAAAAAGCAGTCTGCATTCGTGCAGGCTGTTTTTGTTATGCTTTATTCTTTATTTTTCATACAGTATTATTCCGTAATATTCATTGGAAATTTTATAATTGTTATCCTCTATATAATTTTCAAGGTTAGGATTAAGCTCGAAATCGTTTTCTGTAATAAGCAAATACGGTGTTTGCCTGTTCTCTCCGTAATAGTCAGGATAAGCATATACCTGTGAAAAATCATACATATGTGCAATTAATTCCGATGTTGCAGTATATTCCTTATCCTTGGAAAGCTTTGATATAAACTCATCCCATTTGCTGAAGGTTTCTGATTTTGAGGTATAATACGGTATATACACCAATTTGTCAAAGGACGCTCCTGCGCACATAATAAAGCTCATTATTAAAGAAAAAATGCAAAGAAAGGCTTTCTTTTTATTTGATTTTTCCTCAATTACCGTTATAAAGCAAAAAATCAGCAAAGCTCCTGTTCCGAAGGTATAGTGATATTCAATATCATACTGATACTGCCAATTTGACATAAGGTTAATTACAAGTAACGGTAACAGCAACAAAAGTAGGGACTTCTTCTTTGACATAAAAGGTGCAAACCCCAGCGGAATCAATACCCACATCAGAAAACCCAGTTTTTCGCTGTTGAACACCTGAGCTATAAGATAAGGAAAATCATAAAAGCAGGTATAAACAACGCTTAAAAGGCTGTTTTGGCCCTTTGGCATATAATTTATCAGACGGTCTGTCATTATACCCGTATCCAAGGTGTTGCAGGCTTCAACAATCAAAGACGCAAAAATAAAATATGCAACGCTTAAAACAATAACAACGGCAGATTTCAGATAGCTTTTTCTGTAAAACATCATAAACAGTCCAATGGCAAAAGCATAAATTGCCGCGTCTTCTTTTACACTGAAAAGCAATCCTAAAAAAATCCAGAACATTACATTTTTGTTTTCCAGTATGAAATACATCAGAAAAAGAATTATAAATGTCAGAAAAGCGTTTTCGTGAAAATCATTAATTCCGCCGCAGATAAATCCCGGAAAAATAAGGTAAACAATCGCAATTGTAAAGGTAAGTATGTTTTCAATTTTAAAATGTCTGCAAATTAATACGGTGGGAATTACTCCTGCTATAATGAAAAGAACCTGTAAAAAAATAAGCGTTTCAGGGCAGGGACATAGCATATATACAGGCAAAAGCAAATAAAACACGGGAGAAAAATGGACTCCGAAGTGGGACATAGCCACATTTCTCTCACAGGTTGTAACGGGCAAGCCGGTTTTCCTCATATTTTCAAAAGCAGAGGCAAATATTCCAAAATCAAAATTAGGCGCATTATAGCTTTTGTATCTGCAATATGCGGTAACAAAAAGCACAGTGCCAACAAGCAAAGCAATACATAGAATACTTATATACATTGCTTTTGTGGAAAATTCCGGATTATTTATATTAATTCTGTTTTTCTGCACACACCAGTAAACCGACAAAAAAACAATAACGGCAAATCCAATAATAAGGTAAATATTGCGGCTGTTATAAAGCGACGTGACAAAGCCGAAAAAAGCAACCGAAACCAAAAGTCCCCTTGATATAAAATACTTTTTATTAAAATAATAAGCAACAAAAAGCATTACTGCTCCGCAAATTGCAAACACTGTCCAGAATACCGCAATATTAATTGTGTTTACTGCGCTCAATGTCAAAGCGTCGTAATCATCTAAGCATAGCAAATTAATACCGCTTGCAGTACAGAAAGCAAAAAACAGCAGTGCAGTCAAATAATCCGAGGGTATTCTTTTATTGAAATTTCGCAAAAAATTTTTTATTGCTGTCATAACGTCGCCTCCTGTTTTTAATAATAGCTTAAAATCCGATTTTTTTCAATAACAGTCTATTTTATTCAAAATCTGCAACAGGGTTGTAATCAGTCACCGATAATGCTAAAATAACATTATTACAGCGAGGTATTACTATGAAGAAGAAATTAACAAAAAGATACTCCTTGGGAGAAGAAATTTTCAATTCTGTTTCACACGGTGTAGGCTCATTGCTTGCTATCGGAGGAACAGTTGTATTAATAGTGCTTTCTGCAATTTACAGCGACGCGTGGGCGGTAGTTTCATCTGCAATTTACGGTGCAAGCTTAATTATACTTTACACTATGAGCACGCTGTATCATGCAATTTCCAATGAAAAAGCCAAAAAGTTCTTTAGAATTATGGACCACAACACAATTTTCTTTCTTATTGCAGGAACCTACACGCCCATAACTCTTGCAATACTCAGAGGAACCTTGGGCTGGATATTATTCGGGGTTGTTTGGCTTGCCGCAATTGTAGGCATTATTCTTAATTCAATTGACCTTGAAAAATACTCAAAGCCATCAATTGTTTGCTATATATTAATGGGATGGGTTATTATTTTTGCTTTCAAACCATTAATGGAATGTATTTCTCCCTTATCACTTACTTTTCTTTTAGTAGGCGGTGCATTTTATACCTTAGGAGTTATATTTTACGCTATTAAGAAAATCAAGTATTTTCACTCCGTATGGCACTTATTCACCGTAGCGGGAAGTGCATTTCACTTTTTCGCAATTTTGCTTGAAATTATTAAATAGCAGTCGGTAAGATGAAACTCTACAAACAAACAGAAGTTTAAAAGCAATCACCTGTTTTCACTGCTAAATTTAATTGATGATACAAAAAATTAAGGGGCTGTTCGCAAAATCAGCCCCTTTTAAAATATCTGTGATTAAAAATCAGGCGATAACCTCTCCCTCAACAGTTCCGCCAAGACCTGCTGCGTTTGATTCATCGGTGTCAATGTGCATTGCAGGAGAAAACTTTTCGCTTACTCTTACAACTACATCGTCAAAAGTCAATGCTCTTTGTCCCTGTGTGCCAACCTTAACAGAAACTATCTGCTTATCCTTAAGACCTGCTTGTTCAGCAGCTTCAGGAGTTAAGTGAATGTGTCTTTTAGCGGCAATTACACCACATTCAATCTCACATTCGCCCTTAGGACCTACAAGCTTACATCCGGGAGTTCCTGCGATATCTCCCGATTCTCTTACAGGTGCGGCAATACCTAATTTTCTTGCGTCTGTAAGAGCAACCTCAACCTGAGTAGCAGAACGCTCAGGACCTAAAATAGACATAGCCATTTCGCCCTTTGGTCCTACAACAGTAACCTTTTCTACACATGCAAACTGTCCGGGCTGAGATAAATCCTTTTTCTTTGTAAGTGCTGCATCCTTGCCGAACAAGGTTTCAAACACTTCTTTTGTAACGTGAATGTGTCTTGCTGATGTTTCAACCATAATTTTCATAACGTAACCACCCATTGTAAGTTTTTCTGCTTTGCAGTATAATAATATTCTACACCTAAAGAATGTAAATTTCAACTGTTTTCAACAAGGAGGATATAAATGTTTGATAAATGGGAAGATTTAATAAGTGAATGTTCAAAGTGCGAAAAATGCGAGCTTTGCCAAACAAGACACAATGTTGTTGTGGGCATAGGCAACAAAAACGCCAATGTTATGTTTATCGGCGAAGGTCCCGGGGAAAATGAGGATTTACAGGGAGAGCCCTTTGTTGGAAGAGGCGGCAAGCTCCTTGATAAAATGCTTGAGGCTGTTGATTTGGACAGAAACAAAAATATTTATATTGCAAATATTGTAAAATGCAGACCGCCTAAAAACAGGGACCCAAAGCCTGAGGAACAGGAGATGTGCATTGATTGGCTGAGAAATCAGGTAAAGCTGATTTCTCCGAAAATTATTGTATGTCTTGGAAGAATAGCCGCCGCAAGAATTATAAAAAGCGATATTAAAATAACAAAGGAACACGGTTTGTTTTTTGAAAAAGGCGGAATATATATGATG
>CAMFFI010000053.1 GCA_945949625.1 uncultured bacterium
ATAAAAATTTGAAAGGAGTAGTATGATTTAGACTTTACTATATCATACAAGAAAAACTATGTTTGAAAATGCTTTAACTCTGAGAAATGTATCATCAGGCAGAAAAATTGCCTGTAAGACTCTTTTATCTGCCGGACTTATTGCTCTTGCTGTAGTGCTGCCTCAGATAATGCATTTAGCTCTTGGTCAGCCCGGCGGAGTTAAATGGCTTCCCATGTACCTGCCTGTACTTATCGGCGGCTGTCTGCTCGGCACTAAGTGGGGATTTGCTGTTGGAGTACTTTCGCCAATGGTAAGCTTTATGATAACTTCGATTATGGGTAATCTCATGCCTATGGCGGCAAGGCTTCCATTTATGATGGCTGAACTTGCAGTATTTGCTGTAATTTCAGGACTCTTCACAAAGAAGATATCGGAAAACGGACTCTGGGCATTTCCCGCGGTAATTGCTGCTCAGCTTGTCGGACGTGCTTCATTCCTTGGACTTGTTGCAGTTTTCCAGTCGCGCACGCCTTTCAATGTGAGCATGATATGGTCACAGATACAGACAGGCGTTACGGGACTGCTTGCTCAGGCGATTCTCGTACCTGTTATAATAATTGGTCTGAGACAGCTTCTCATCAAGGAGAGCAAGAATGACTGATATAGAGATCGCAAAGGGAACTATTGACGGTCATTCGGTATGCTTCTGCAAGGACGGCAAGAGCTTCACACTTGACGGAATGGGACTGTCTCCTCTTATGAGAATGATAAACGAAGGCAAAGACCTGCACGGTTACAGCGCCGCCGATGTTGTAGTAGGAAAAGCTGCGGCAATGCTCTTTAAAAAGCTTGGAGTAGTGTCAGTTCATGGTAAACTCATGTCGGAGACAGGTGCGGATTTCCTTGAAAAATCGGGGATCACCTTCACTTATGATACTCTTACTGATTACATCAAAAATCGCAAGGGAACAGATATGTGTCCTATGGAAAAGACAGTTCTCCAAATCAGCGATGCAGAAGAGGGATTTGCTGCACTAAAAAGACGCATAGATGAAATGATGAAAACAAAAATTTAAAAGTCTTACATTTTTTGAGAAAAAGCTTGTCTGCTCCGTGTAGATAAGCTTTTTCTGTAACAGAAATATTTCTTGAATAATATGGCTTACTGTGATATAATCAAAGAGAATTACCAAAGTTTTAGGAGAACGATCATGAAGATAATTAATAGAGTTGTTTCAATGCTTTCAGTTGCCGCTGTATTGATATTTTCTGTTCCTATGAGCAGCATAGCACGATCAGAGGAGAGCGTGAAGGGCGATGTAAATGCAGACGGTTACTTCAATATCGCTGATATTGTACAGTTGCAAAAATGGTTGATCTCGGCAACTGATTCAAAGCTTGACAATTGGACAGCGGCAGACTTTAACAACAATAATATTATAAATTCATTGGATCTGTCACTTATGAAAAATGCTCTTATAAATAGTTCTCCCTCCAATACCATAAGTGTTTCAAGCATAGAGGAATTATTCGAGGCAATTGAAAATGCAGCCGCAGGAGATGTAATTGAAGTTGCCCCCGGAACTTATGATTACTCATCATATCAGGGAGCGCAGACAATTACCGCCTCTGCGGACGGAAGTGAAGCTTTGCCCATAACACTGAAAGCGGCAGTTGCAGATAAACCGCCCATTTTCACAGGACGATCTACAGAAAACGGCTATGTTATGCACATTACCGGAGATTGGTGGGTCATTGAAAATATTAACTTTACAAAATCACAAAAGGGTATTGTTCTTGATAATTCAAATAATATGGTCGTCCGCGGCTGTGAGGTATACAATACAGGTTCAGAGGCAATAGCCGTCCGCGACGGAAGCTGCAACTGTACAATTGAAGATTGCTTCATTCATGATACGGGAATAAATACCCCCGGCTATGGTGAAGGTGTATATATCGGCAGCGCCAAGTCAACAAGCGGATTTGATTACAAATGCGATAATACTCTAGTGAAAAATTGCATTTTCAGGAATGTGGCAGCGGAACATATTGACGTGAAAGAATACACCACAGGAACAGAGATCTGCGGCTGTACTTTTTATGGTGACGAAATGAGCGGAGAAAATTATGCCGGCAGTTTCATTGATATCGCGGGAAATAACGTCAATGTCCATGATAATACAGGATACCGAAATGGAAACAAAAAAATTACAGCCGCATTTGAGCTTCACGAGCAAGTTCAGGGCTGGGGATATCATTGCACATTTACAGGTAATACCCTTTATATGGATCAGCCGTATGGCGCAGAGGATACGAGCCGCAGAATGTATGTGGTCGATGGCTGGTACAGTGATTTTTCCGTAAAAAACAACCTTGTTGACTATGGCAGCGGACTTACTGCGGCAGACAGTTGGGAATATTATAACTCCGATTATGTTACTTACCTGAATTAATTATTGCAGGCATGGCAAAATCTAAAAAACGTTGTTTTTACAACATACAATCAGGCGTTTTTGTGGTAAAATATTCTATACTAAGAAAATCACAGATCTTTTCCTGATATTGTTCATAATAATTACAGGAAAGGAGCGCTTTTTGATAATGGGCATCAGAGAATCATCGGGAAGTATTATAAATTTTCCGAAAGAAAATGAACCTGTAAAAGGCTGCACTATTTCGGAACAGCTCTGTAACGAAAACGGAATGTCGGTTTTTGTTTTTTCAATGGCAGAGGGAAC
Source organism: uncultured bacterium (assembly GCA_945949625.1). Classification (GTDB taxonomy): domain Bacteria; phylum Bacillota; class Clostridia; order Oscillospirales; family Acutalibacteraceae; genus Ruminococcoides. Next base: position 2,721 of record CAMFFI010000053.1, read on the forward strand.
AAGCATAAGTGCTGAAAACTATGAGTATCACAAGATAATAACGGTATATGACGGCGATATCGAAGCTTTTGCTTCAAACGGTAATATATGGCATTTAGGCGTTGGCGACAGTATTGTGACAGATATTGACATATCTGTTGGAATAAAGAGTAAAAATGGCTGTGTTTTCACGGAAATCAGCCTTAGAAAGGACGATATTATGAATGAGATCATCAAATCAGGAGAAGTTTTCAGATTAGGAGAGCTTCTTCCGTATCAAGAGGGAAAAATCGTAAACATGGACTTGGTAAACAATGATAAAATGAAGTTCGTTATTATGAGTTTTGATGCCGGAACGGGCTTATCGGAACACGCTGCACCCGGAGAAGCACTCGTTTTTGCACTTGACGGCGAGGCGGTCATAGGCTATGAGGGCAAAGATTCCCCCCTGAAAGCAGGCGAGACTTTCAAGTTTGACAAACTCGGAAAGCATTCTGTAAAGGCAGAAAGCAGATTCAAAATGGCTCTGCTTCTGGTATTTGACTAAATATTATATAAAATGCCGCTGTTTTCAAGCGGCATTTCTCATAATATCGGGATTTTCTGATTTCGAAGTCTCGCATTGACCAAGGTGTGATCTTCTGATCTCCTATTGCAATAATCGGACTTTTGTGATATACTATATTTCGGCAATTTATTTAGGTGGGAGATAGCTATGATCTACAACAATATCCTTGATGCGATCGGTCATACACCGATGATAAGACTAAACAGAATGAACAAGCCGGGCAATGCTGAGATACTTGTAAAATTTGAAGGACTCAATGTTGGAGGCTCGATAAAAACAAGAACTGCCTACAATATGATAAAACAGGCTGAAAAAGAGGGAAAAATCAACGAAAATACCATTATCGTAGAACCAACAAGCGGAAATCAGGGCATAGGTCTTGCGCTTGTCGGAGCGGTAAGAGGATATAAAACTATTATTATAATGCCTGATTCAGTAAGTGAAGAACGCAGAAAACTCGTCAAGCATTACGGAGCAGAGGTAATACTCATCCATGATGCAGGAGATATCGGAAAGTGCATAGATGAGTGTCTGCAAACAGCTCTAAAAATGGCTGAAGAAGATGAGAATGTTTTTGTTCCTCAGCAGTTTGCAAATGAAAATAATACAAATGCTCACAAGTATCATACCGCTCTTGAGATACTTGAGCAAACTGCCGGTAAAATTGACGGATTTTGCTCCGGTATCGGTACAGGCGGCACTATAACAGGCATAGGTGAGACATTAAAGTCTCAATATCCTGACATTGAAATATGGGCAGTCGAACCCGAACACGCGGCAATTCTCGCAGGAGGAACTATCGGGACACACCTTCAAATGGGCATAGGTGACGGTATTATACCGGATATTCTCAATCGTGAGATATACGATGATATTTACATTGTTACCGATGAGGAAGCTTTACAGACAGCCAAGGATCTTGCAGTAAAAGAGGGCATAATGTGCGGAATTTCAAGCGGTACAAATGTTGCCGCCGCTCTAAAGCTTGCGGAAAAGCTCGGAGAGGGAAAAACTGTTGTAACAATTCTTCCCGACACGGCAGAAAGATATTTCTCAACGCCTCTATTTGAAGAGTAAATAAAAAGCAGTTTGCGGGGCTTTGCCCCACACCCCACCAAAGGCTCTGCCTTTGGAATTTGCTAAAGAGTTATAAACCCTTTAGAATCCCATTATTAGTTAAATAGAAAATTTATATAGACTAAGCAGCAGTTTAAAACTGCTGCTTTTTACGTTTATATTAATACGCGGAAATATGTTATTCCGTTGCTGTGGTCGGCTGTGATTTTTCCTTTATGGAGATTTACTATGCTCTCTGCCATGGAAAGTCCTATTCCGTAGCCTGATTTTTCGCTGTTATGAGAACTATCCTCGCGATAAAAGCGCTCAAAGAAGCGGCTGTGATCGACGTTGTCACCCTCCTTGTAGCTGTTTGATATTACAATAAACAAGTGTGAAGTATCTTGTTTCATAGGGAAGCTCCCGACTTACCTGAAAGCTGAATCCGTCAAATTGCTCATCGCTGGGAATACGGCCGCAGTTATCGGAAATAATATCGAGAATTGACATTGATTCATAGTAGTTTGATATGTAGCTGATAGTATTCACAACAAGCAGAATCACCGAAAGGATCAGCAGTATTGCCGAAGATGCTATGAGTATGAAGTTACGCCTCAGCCTTCTTATCATGCAATATTTCCTCCTGCAAGCGTTGACAGAACGTAGCTTCCGCCCTGCTGACCGTCTATTGTGATGTCGGCATTAATCGAATCAAGCTTGCTGCGCAGAAAATTCACATACATCCAGACAATTTTTTCATCGGTGGACTCGCCGTCCCAGACATGGGTAAGTATTTCGGAAGTAGAAAGCTTTTTGCCTTCATTAAGCATAAGATACTCCATAAGCTTGGTCTCTTTCGCTGCAAGACGTATGCTGTTTTCATGAAAAAGCTCCTGCTGCTCCATATCAAGCGTAACCGAACCGACTCTGAGCTTTTTGGGAGTATAGTCTCCGGCGCGGCGCGTCATCGAGCGGATCCTTGCAAGAAGCTCACCCATAGCAAAAGGTTTGGTAAGGTAATCGTCCGCACCTGCGTCAAGCCCCACTATCCTGTCCGAAATTTCAGCTTTTGCCGTTAACAGCAGTACGGGTGTAAAGTTTCCGTGAGAGCGTATTTGCTTCAAAGCCTCAATGCCGTCAAGTTTTGGCATCATTATATCAAATATCATAGCGTCATAAGCGTTATTTTCCGCACTTTCAACGGCGGCAAGCCCATCGTATACAGCGTCTACCGCATATTTTGAATGCTCAAGAATGGCTGTCAGAGCGCGTGAAAGCTCCTTTTCATCTTCCGCAAGGAGAATCCTCATATTCATTCCTCCGATCGTCTCAGAATTACATCTAATATTCAGATTTCTTAGCTTGTACGCCCAATAGGAGACTGAGTCATTGCTTCTGTTATCTGTGCATCTGAAACATGAGTGTAAATTTGTGTTGTTCCGAGACTTTCGTGTCCTAATATCTGCTGTAGGGCACGAATATCCACACCTCTGCGATACATTACCGTTGCGGCAGTATGGCGCAGTTTATGCGGACTAAGCGCACGTCCACCAAAGCCGGCCGCGGTTATTCGCTGTTTTACTATCTGCTCGATACGCCGCGCCGTCAGACGTTTTCCTGTTCGTCCTACAAAAACAGCATCTCGGTCACGTTCCTTGTTTTGATAATGTATTTCTTTGAATTTCTCATATTCTGCCAATGCCTCAAGGCAGGCTTTATTAAAAATAATCCTGCGTTCTTTGCTGCCCTTGCCGCGAATCACAACATCTCCCTGCCTGTCGATATCGGTATAGTTAAGCCCTACAAGCTCACTAAGGCGAATTCCTGAATTAATAAAGAGGACAAATATACAATAATCCCGTTCTTTATTTGTGCCGTCTATGGAATTAAGAAGCGCAATACACTCTTCTTCATGCATAAATTTAGGAAGAGACCTGTTTAGCTTTGGTGTCACGAGTTTTTTTGTGGGATCGCTGTCAATTACTTCAACAGTAAGATTAAGAAATCTGAAAAAATTTCTTAGCGAGATCACGCGCCTTTTACGAGTTGCGGCATTATTGTTTTTAACTGATTTAAGATAGAAAAAATATTGCTTGATCTCCTCATAAGTAATACTGCTAAGAAACTTTGTATCAATATCAGTAATGTCGGTATTTTCGATTTTATCGTTCGTATTTGTTTCTTTTTTAATGGATTTTATGTATTTAAAGAAAAGAATAAGATCGCGATAGTAATTATAAACTGTACAAATTGAGGCGTTTTTTATTGTTTCTTCATGAAAAATAAACTCCTTTAGCTGCGGAAAACATAAATTAAGGTCAATTTTCACTTAAATACCGCCTTTCAGTAGCTTTTTATTGCCTGAAATAGGACAAATTTCTGCAAATTCCGTATTAATACATTGTAACACATAAGTTTTCTTAATGCAATATTTTGCCAGAAAAAATTTCGTATAACTTAGGTTATACGAAATTAATGCATAAACATGGGTGCTTATATACAGAAAAAGAGTAACCGCCAACCAGACCAGCGGGCAAAAAAATGAGCCGAGATCAACCTCGGCTCAAATCCCGTATTCGGTT
>CAMFFI010000054.1 GCA_945949625.1 uncultured bacterium
GCTGCGCACCCTGTGAATTGTTAAGCCCCATAAGATTCATTTTGTAATTTATAAGGGCGGTAAAATGTCTGTACATCTTATTTCTCCTTCTTTTCTTTCTTCTCTTTAAGCTTTCTCAATGTGAAAATCAGCTGTTCCGCTGAAAATTCAGAAAAAGCCGTCACATTTGTTCCATATTTCTGATTAACAAATTCAAGCATTTTTGTACCGTCCGTTTCGGTTTCAGTCAAAAGCCTTGAAATAGTATCAATATAATTTCTCTTTGTCGCTTCGTCCGGTTCGCTTTCGGTTTTTTGCGCCGTTTCTTCCGGTAAGTCCTCGCCGGCATAAATGTAAAGCCCAAGTCCGTGCCGTGCCAAAGCCTTTGTAAGTGAACGCTGAATGGCCTTGTTTACATCAAAAGAAGTAATATCTTTAAGCGGAATGCTTTTGTTTTTGTAGTCCATGACCGGAAGGTACTCGATATGTTCAATTCCGTTTACTATAACTCCGGTCTTTACCCAAGCGGTTCTCCCGTCAGTCCAGTAAATACATCCGTTTTCATCTTCGTATATACGATAATTGGAATCTGGGAATCTCTTCTTTACCTCTCCCCAAGCCCAAGCCCACGAAAGATATGTAAGCCCGTTTTTCTTTTCGGTTTTGTCATTCACGTTTATACTGTTAAGTTCGCAAAAATAATTTTCAGTCATTGTTTTCCTCCCTATTCTTCGTCCTTAATACCGAGCATTTTCGCAATGTTAGAGGAATTATCCATAAAATGCTTTGCGCTGTCCTCGCTTTTAAACCCCTCTGTACAAAGGTCTTTTAAAAGATTATCAAGGCTTAAAATCTGTTCATCATATTTATCATAATCATTCATTTTTATTACCATATCCAAAACGCTTTTTGTATACAAAAATAAGAGCAACCAAAATAAAAAAAATAAATACGCAAAAAGGTATATTTTCTGCTGATACAAAAAGCAAAAATGTAAAAAATAAAATAAAAATTTCTAAAATTATCTGTTTATTTTTCATTTATACTCCTTATTTGTTTTAGTAATCGTCATTTAAAATAATTTCTTCATCTGGAAGCCGTCCGTGCTCAAAGCGTCATAACGCCCGATAATTTTATTTCCGTGTGGCGTTGCATACTCAAACCATTTTTCAGTCTCCGATATTTCAGGGAGCTTTGGCAAAACATATTTTTCAAAAGCTTTAGCCATGGCTCGAATTTTAGGGCTTTGAGCTTCATATTCTTCGCCTTTAAGTAAGTTCTCTAAACACTCGTGATATTGTGATCCTTGCTCAAGGCACTCAATAGGCTCTGCATACTCAAGGCAATACCGATATTTAAGCTCATATAGGCGGCGGCAATTTTTAAATGTCTGAATTTGGCTGTTAGAAAATGCTTTGATCTCCATCCTTGAGCACCTCCTTGAGAATTTTACCTTGTATGAGCACGGTGGGTTTTCCGCCGTTTTCGATTTTTACAACAGTCGGCTGAGAAATACCGATACGCTTTGCCGCTTCCTGCTGAGTAAGCTCGTACTTGATACGATAATTTTTAAGTAGCTCGGAAAAATCATATTTCATTTTATCACCCCCTTCTTATGTATTCGTGAGCGTCAATAAACTCGCAAATTTTTTCGTCAACTTTGCTTTCAAAGAGTTCTGCCGGAAACCAAGTGCGATACACAAAAAGTATATCTATTAGTTGGTGCTTTTGAGCTTCCGTTTCGGCTGTGCGGTACATATCCACAATCGCCTCAAAGAATCCTTTTGCTAAAAGTTCAAGCTCAAAGACTTCTTTTTTTGTCATTTCGTTTCCTCCTTTTGTCAGTTTCAAATATCTTGTTTTTGTTATTTATTTCGTAAGGTCTTTATCTTTTTCCTTACAAGTATATTATACTACTTTATTTTTGATTTGTAAATAGTTTTTTTTATTTTTTTTGAGAAAATACATAGAAAAATAGTCCGTTTTTTAAGACGGACTATTTTTCCGATTTTGAAAGAAAAACAAAAGGAGAAATTCCATTGGGAACATTCATATAATATCACTGCTTTGTCCCTATGTCAATACTTTTAAATTATATACTTTAAATTATATTTATACTTTTTAATGTAGCATTTTAAGGTAAAAAGTAATTAATATATAAAAAAATATTTTCTATATAGGAAGAATAGAAACCAGTGTATTTTATACATACATCATACACTAAACTTCAGAAAGCCTTTCAATAACTTTTCGGTACAGCACCGGATTGCCCGCCTGTGGTTTTCTGTGCGGGAGTATAGCTGTAAATTTCTATGCTTGCAAATCCCGCTCCGTCAGTGATTTTTTTATAAAAAATATCCTCGTTTGCATCGAAAAGCACTGCGGCGGCATTAGCCCCCATCTGGTACGCCTGTGCGCCTTGATAACCGTTACCATGCATAATTTGTCAGCCATTTTTAAATTGCGAAATAGGGGCATTTGCGGGGTTTACAGAGGCATATCTATTATATGGATTTTGTTGCAGCATATATGGGTCATACATTTTTACCATCTCCGTTTCTCTAAAAAAAATATAACAAAAAGACTGCGAAATTACCATTGACAAAATGTAGTAAAATCGTAGTCTTTTTGTTATGAAAGGAAGTATAAAAATGAAAAAGAAACCTAATATTGATTCATCTGCTCAATAACTTCGGGTACTCCCGAAAGCAAATTCTCAAGCATGCTCATATGCTTATCAAAAAGATATGCTCCGCTGAGTATCGCCACTGTGAGCACGGCGGCAAGCGCTATAATAAGCACCTTGAGCACCGAGCACTTTTGCCGCGTGTTCAAGCGCTCTTTTGCCGCCGTCCGCATTGCTTGACATTCTTTACAGTCCATATTTTTTTATCCCCTAAAAATCAAAGATACAACATAACCAACCACAGAAGTCGTTATAATGCTCGTAAGCGCGACAAGCCATCTAAGTTCAGTTTTGATAACTGCAAAATCTGTAGTAAGTCTTGCAATTTCGTCTTTTGTGTCCTGTCGGTCATGCTCACAGTCTTCTTTCCGCTTGTATCGGTCATCAAGTTCGGCAAATTTGTCGTCAATATAAGTTTTGAGCTGTTTTTTGAGATCTTCATTTGTCACGGGATTTTCACCGCAAAAGGATTTTCATCGCTTTTTGCTTTTTCCTTTCCGGCTTTCTTTACCGCGCCTTCAGTCGGTAACAACTTAAATGCATACTGGTCATACCACTGTGAAAAGACCGCATGTACCGTCTGTCCTGCTCCGATGTGCAGCACTTCGCATGGGTTTACTGTGGAGTCTATACTGCCACGGCGCAAAAGTGCGTGTCCCTTGCTCGAAATTCCTGTGCAATACAGCGGGTAATGGGTGTCCGTGTCAAACTGTATGTGCAAATGCGGCCCGCTGGTGGCAGCTCCAGTGTTGCCATAAAACCCAAGGCAGGTTTTGGGAGTGACTTTGTCACCTACTTTGACTTTGGGAGGCGCTGACATATGCATATAAGTGCATACCAAGTCCATAACTTCGCCTGTCTTATGGTTGTAGCAGTCTTTATAAATAATTACAAGGCAATAACCGCATCCGCTTCCTTTACCGGTGGTCTTTCCGTTCAGTCCGTCAAGCCCTGCGGCTTTCACAACGCCGTTTCCGAGTGCGTAGAGAGCGCGATTTCGGGTCGCGCTCACACAGTCCACCCCATAATGTGTATAGCCCCAATATTTGCGATATTTTGCGTTTTTATAGCCCGCGGTAGGCTTGAATTCATCAATCGGAAGTATAAGCTTTTGCATATGTTAGTCCTCCTCTTGCGGAGGTGCTTCACGGTCGTCCACAGGCACTTCATACCGCATAGCACGCTCAGAGTCATCAAGCCCCTTTGTGGTCGGGTCTACGAGTACGCCGAGAGCAGTCAAACCCGTGATAATGGCAGTCAAGGCGTTAATCACTGTGACCTCCGAAATGCCTGGCACAATGTCAAACGCAGAAAGCAGACAGTACACAAATGTTACCGTTGCAGGTACGACAGTAAGCCAAAAAGTGGGATTTTTCAGTCTTACTTTCCAGTTGATTTTCATAAAATCATCTTCTTTCTTAAAAATCATAACAAATTGCATTAAAAAATGCAATATATTTCAAACGTAAAAAGGATTGCCGCAATTTTGCTTGTATTATCGTCAAGGCTCATTTATCCTACCTCCACATACAGCCCCACAAGCTCGGCAAGGGCGTTATACACGGGGTTGACGGTGTCCCGATTGCACAGATACAGTATATTGTTTTGTGTGTAATATTTGCCGCTATGAAGCGCCATATTGCCGTTGTATGGGATAGGGTCATACTTCGTGCCGTCGTGCTGCTCGTCAATGCGCGTGTACAGGCTTTCCGTGCCTGTTCCGGGTGGATAGTGCTCCTGAATAGTCAGTTCGGGCTGAATAACAGTATACAGGTCTGCATCTTCGCTGTCGGTTGCCCGAAACTTTGTACCCTTTTTGACTGTCTGCCCCACAAGCTCGGAAAATGTCGGATAGTATATGCGCATCCGCAGCGCCGTTTGGTCGTTCACGGCAATCGCGTTGATTTGCTGACGTAACAACATCTCCTGCACTTCGGAAGAAGACAAAGGGCGGGTTCGCTCATAGGCTTCATAGGCGGCCTGCTCTGCCTGCATTGCGGTAATTTCTTTGGGAGTCATTTCAACCTTTATCCCATTCAAGATTTTATATTTTTTATTTTCTGCCATAAATGACAACCCTCCCTCCCGCAGCTAAAGGTACGTTTACCCATTGATTATTTCCGTAGCTGGTTATTTTGATTGAGCGAAATGTATCTATTGAAGTGTCGCTTCTTATGATTAGCGACGAAGTATCCGCAGAGCCGCCGCACGCAATGGTACGGACAAGATTCCCGAATATAGATATTTCAACGGTTGTCTTGTAGTCTGTTCCCCCTGCGCCAGCAGAAAGTCTGGAAAGAGGAACTGACGCTTTGCTTACGGTCAACTCGTTACTTTCGTACAAGTTAAGGACTATGTATGCCCCCTTTGGCCATCCATCAATTACTGTCCCTGAAATGCAAACCATACATTGGCGATACTCGAAATCTTCTCCATTATCATTTTTGGTCCAATAAAATTGGTTAGCGACACCGCCATCTTCGGTTAAAGTGACGTCAGTAATAAGCTCCCAACCTCCGCCGGCTGATATATCCGCCGCTTCCCACGCCGTAGGCTTGCCCGTGTTGTCAACAGCCTTTACCTTGATTATCTGACCGACTGTGGCAGAGGTAAGACCAAGTGAAATATCCGTGCCGCCGCCGCTCGGTATTTCAACCGATACCGCCGTCGAGCCGTCATATATTGCATTTACTGCGCCTATCAATGTCAATGCGTTAGGGTTTGGAAGGGATTCGGGAACAACAGGAATTTCATCTTTTGTCGCATATCCGCTCAAGTCGGGAACGAGTCCGAGTTCTTCGCCTGTTTTGTTTCCCACAAGCTCAACGCCGTTGATTTGCGGTAAATTTGTAAGCTTTTCATAATCGTTTTTGCCCGATTTCGCCGCTTCATTCACCGCCAATACAAGGTTGTCCTTTGCTTTGGTTTCAAGGTTGGCAAGGTTTCCTATCTCACTTTGCAACTTTTCCCAGGTCTTTACATCTTCGGGCGTGTAAATGTAATCCTCGGGACGGTTTTTGGGCTTAATTTCGTAAATTTTTTCAATTTTAGTGTAACCTTTTTCAAAATTTCCGATATATGCCCATATATGGAGCGGGGCACAGGAAGTCAAAAACATATCGGGTACATCCGCAACACCATCCATGACTTTTACATTTTTACTGTATCCGTAAGGACGATTTGAAAAATGTACCATGTTAATATCTTTGTCAACTTTGACTTGCCGCCCTACATCCCACTGTGTAAGTCCGTCTACACCTATAAGCTCAAGCATTTTCTACCACCTCCCACGCACTCGCAAGCTGTTCGGGCGTCCATACATTTGCACCATCAAAAATGCTCTTGTAAAGCACTTCTTTCCACCATCCACACTCGCCTTTGTTAAAGGGGTCTGTGGAAGGAATTGCTTCAGGAATAACTCTGTATCCGTCTTTATATGTTACATCTTCCCACAAAGTCGGCGCATTTTCGGGGGAATTTTCTTTAGTGTCCCAAAGGTCGACCGTTGCTCTTTTAAGTGCGCCGTTATGGTAAATTCTGCTGTTTACCTTTACAAGGCTTCCATCACCTTTGAGCACGCGAAAAAGTATAGGTACTTTGGAAGCTTCGGCATCGGTGGCACTTTTTCGAAGTGCCGCTATAAAAGCAGCAATTTTTTTTGCTTCATTTTCTGTCATTAGCTTTCCTCCTGTATCATTTTAATAAGTGCGTCTGCACTTATTCCGCCGCTTTCGCCGCTCGGTACAGGCACTTCGTGTTCTTCCCATTCTTCTATAATTTTTCCATTTTTCTGCGAGTACTTTGCAGTGTAATAATATCCGTCTTTTTCGGGCTTTGGCGTGTGCGTGATTTTAAGCCACCCGGCAGCTTTATAGATTTTAGCATCGTTGGTCAGCGTTTTGACTCCTTCGCTTTCAAGTTCTTTTGGCGCAAAGGAAAAAACGCCGTCTGTAATTTTCCCAAAATCTTCACTATACACAAATCACACCCCCAGCCAAATATTGTGTATGTACGCATCGGTATTTCCTACCGCATTCGCGTTTTCAATATTTATGTATTTTTCCCCGCTGACGTTCGAGATGTTAAAGCTTTTTATCACGGTTTCAGCGGTGTTTTTGGTTTCATTTGCAGAAAATGTCGTATCGCTGTTTCCCCACCCGAATTTTATGCCGTTTGTTTCCGTGTCCGTTAGCATTGACAACTCAAAATTAAGTG
>CAMFFI010000055.1 GCA_945949625.1 uncultured bacterium
GGAAGGTCATAGATTCTCCGCGGTATTTTTCTGCTATAATCTCGTCAACCTGGCAGCATACCTGCTCAATTGCAACGCTTGCAAAGCTATCCAACACAACTGCCTTTGCCATATCGAGAATTTGCGTTCTGCGGATAAGATTATCTATTCCGACTCCAAGGGTTGCGCACATTATGACTGCTTTTTCACAGCCATTTAAATGATTTTCTATATCCTTTCCATCAAGAAACTCGGTGCTGTTTACGGGAATTTCCTTATAAAGATACTTGGGCTGTGAATTTTCTATGATTTCCTTTTCGCAAATATCCAGCAGTTTTTCCATTGTACTGTTCATCTGCACCTTTGCGTCGCCTAAATATCTTATACATTCATTTCTGTTCAGTGATGAGAGCTTTATCATAACAAACTATCTACTGCCTCTTTTATTTTTGTTGCAACATACGGGTTATTCATAGTATAAAGATGAATACCGTCAACATCGTTTGCAATTAAATCAACGATTTGCTCTATTGCGTAAGCAATTCCGGCGTCACGCAGTGCCTCGGGATTATTTTCGTATTTCTGCATAATTTTTGAAAATTTTGCTGGAAGACTTACACCGCACATTGAAACCATTCTTTCAATTTGCTTTTTATTGGTAACAGGCATAATTCCTGCCTCAACAGGAACATCAATTCCTGCAATCTTAGTGTGTTCCAAAAATCTGTAAAAAGCGCCGTTGTCAAAAAACAACTGTGAAATTAAAAATTCTGCGCCTGCGTCAACCTTTTTCTTCAGATTGTGAATATCCTCAATCTGATTTTCTGCGTCACAATGCACCTCGGGATAGCAGGCACCGGCTAAATGAAAATCACCTTCCGATTTAATATAATCGCAAAGCTCGTTTGCATGCTTAAAGTCGGTTTTCGGTATGCTGTCGGGAACAATATCGCCTCTTAAAGCAAGGATATTGTCAATATTTTCTTCCTTAAAGCTTTTAAGCACACGGCTTACATCTTCTTTTGTGCTGTTAATACAGGTTAAATGCGCCAGCGCTTCAATATGATATTCATTTTTTATTTTTGACGCTATTTCAAGCGTTTTGCCAGGATTGCTTCCGCCTGCACCGTAAGTTACGCTGAAATAATCAGGCGAAAGGTTTTTCATCTGTTCAAGTGCGTTCAGAATTGTATCAATCGGCGAGGTTTTCTTCGGAGGAAAAACCTCAAACGAAAAAACCGTTTTTCCCTGTTTGAATTTATCAGAAATTTTCATTTTTGTATCTCCTTAACTTGAATTTCCCTTAACGGCTGTAACAATATATATGTTATATATAGATTTTATAGATTTTAAAATTTCAGATGTTTTGTAATATTATAACACACACATCTTCAATTAACAAGATAAAGAAAATCGCAGCCTATGCTTTTCAATGTAAATTTCGGCAAAAGTCGAGTACCTCGACACGCAATTCGTGCAGATAGATTGATATTTCTAAACCTTTTTCGCCCCACCGTTTTGCATCGATTTTCAATAAAGTTTAAAAATTGAGTGCCTCGACACGCAATTCGTGCAGATAGATTGGTATTTCTAAACTTTTTCGCCCCACCGTTCCCCTGATGTTTTCACGCAAAAATTAAACGGCAGAAAATCTGCCGTTTAAAATGCTTTAAGTAAGATTTAGTTTAGCTCTGCAAGCATCAGCTGTATTTCGGTTGCGTCAAATATATTAATATTGCCGTCGCTGTTAATATCTGCTACCTTAATCTGCACATCTGTTAAAGACGTTAAGTATGCAACATATAGCTGAATAGTTGTTGCATCCTGAATACTGATTTTTCCGTCGCCCGTAACATCTCCTGCTAAATAAACCGTGTTCTTAGTACTGTCATTTACCACTTGGTTTGTTTGAGCTATATTGGGCGAATAGGAAAGCGAACAGTAAAAATCTCCGTTATCGTTTATAACAAAGCCGTAAATATTGCCTGTTTGCAGTTCTTCTTCGGATAATTGATAAACCATTTTTTTATCAGTTCCGTCAGGATTAATTGAATAAATCTTATCCGGCGTATTGTAATACAATACATTGTCCTTTACTGCAAGAGCAGAAAAGTTATTCAACCAATAGGCTTTTGCCGCTTTGTTGCTGCTCCATCTGTCGTCAATATGAGCAATAACGCTTTCTGTATTTCCGTCATAGCTAACTAAATCTCCAAAATTTCCCGCTGAAGGAACATTGTTTATGTAATAGAACTTACCGTCAATATAGGGAATCTGAGTTGTGACATCGTTCCAGAAATAAGTGTCATATGTCTGACTTGAAGCCGAACATTCTGCTGACCAGCTGCTGTGGGTTAAAGCAAGGTTTTCATCACTTTTTAAAAAGTACTTGTGCTGTGCCTGTCCCAGCTTGTCATATGTAGGGTCGTCCCAAGTTGTATCAACGTGATAATATTCACCGTCAATTTTAACCAGTGACCAACCATGGTCCATTTCAACACTTGTTACCATACTTGCCTCAATACCGAATTTTGATAACAGATAATTATAGGCAAGCGCATATCCCTGACAAACCGCTTTCTGATTTACCAAACAACCGTAAGCCGTGTAGATTTCGGGATTAACATCGTCCTGCTGAACCTCATCTTTTGCATACTGACAATTTAAAATCATATTATCGTGAACAGTTAAAGCAATAACCTTCTGTTCCCAATCTTTTCCTATGCCGGAAATCAGTTTTTTCGCTGTGTTTTCAAATTTCTGTATTTCTGAAGGAATTTCACTTTTATCATACAAATAGTGCGGAGCAATAACAGAAACATATCCATTACTGCCTAAACCGTATGAAAAGCTCATAGGACTTACATAGAAAACCTCAGGATTTTCCAATAACACACTTGTTAAAAGGTGCGCAGCGTCGTCCGTGCTGATATTATATTTTGATACATCCACATATTTTGTATATTCAGTGAATTTTTGCTTTACATAGTTACAAAGCTCGGAAGGAAAGTTGTCAGCGCCCGATTCATAAGTGTAGGGGTCAATTTCGGCAGTTGTCAGAAAATAGCTGACATCTGCAGCAGACACAGTAATTCCGACCAGTGAATTAAATAGACATAAAACAAGAATAACGCTGAATATTTTAAATTTAAAGCTGTTTTTTTTCATAATTCTCGCTTCTTTCAGCTATAATCTCCCTACGCCTATATTATACAGCATTATTAACTAAAAATCAACATATGTTTATAAAATAATATGAAAATTATAAAAATATATTATGGTCATTTTTATTTCAACATATCAGTATAATAGTTTGCTCTATACAAACTTCGTTATTATATAAAAAGTCGAGTGCCTCCACACGCAATTCGTGCAGACAGTTTGTACTGACTGTAACCTTTTATGCCCGAGCGCTACCGAGCAATTTCCTATAAAGTAAAAAAGCTGTCAAAAACCACTTGATTTTTGACAGCCGATTTCATCAATATATGATTTTATAAGGGTAATTCCGAAGAATTAATTTACTGATAATTTTTTGCAATCCTGTTTACATATTCTTTAAAATCTTCCGCAGCGTTTTTAGGCTCAACAATCCTTACTTTTGTACCCAATGCAAACAGCCAGCCGTAAAACTGGGGACTTAACGCAACTCTGACAGTTACGTTAAAGGAAGTATCGCTTTCTTTTGAAACAAATATATTTTTTCCGAAACGGTCTGCAATAACGCCGATAAGCGAGTTATCAACAGACAGCTTTACGTCTGTTTCTTCTCCTCCGAACATAGAAAACACGGATTTTGAATAAGACGCAATATCAAATTTTTCAAAGGTGCTTTTACCTTTGCGGTTCTCTTTTGAAATTTCAATATCCTGCATTTTATCAACACGATAGTGTTTAAGGAGTTTTGCTTTTTCATCGTAGGCAATAAGATAATAATTTTCGTCATCCCAGCTTAAAACCCAAGGCGATACAGAATAACGCTGTCCGTTATGGCGAGGCTGTTTTTTAATTTTCTCCGATGAAGAAAAATCAAGCACCCACTCGTTATATATAAAGGTAATCTGCTTTCCCTGAGAAATTGCATTGTGGAGAGTATCTACATTATAATAAATCTTTTCATTAAGGGTTTTTACACGGTTTGTCACATAAACCTGTCTTTGCAGAAGCCTTGCCTCGTTAACGGAACATAAATTTTCAAGCTTTCCTATAAGCTCAACACTTTTTTTGGTAGTAATGAATTTTGAGCTTTGAATAGCGTCCACCAAAAGCTTAAGCTCCGCAAGCTGAAAATTTCTTGAGCCTATGTAATAGCGTGTAACAGATGTTTTTTCTCTGCAAATATCAAGCCCGAACTTTTCAAGCACCTCAAGGTCATTATAAATACTTTTTCGTTCTGCTGAAATTCCGTTTTCCGCAAGCTCTCCGATAATATCGTTTATGGTAATTTTATGGTTTTCGTCTGTTTTTTCAAGCAGCATTTTTGCAATATAAAGTATTTTTTCCTTTTGTCGTGAGGTTCTGGGCATAATATAACTTCCTTTTCCGTAAAATTACGCAAGCATAGTTGCAATTGAAACAATAAGCGGCATAGTTGCAATTGAAATCAGGGTAGTTGCCGAAACCAGCCCTACCGAAAGCTGAACATCGGTTTTAAACTTTGTTGCAAACATTGTTGTTGTTGGAGCAACAGGAGCCGCTGCGGCAATAGTACACGCAACAAGTATGTCGTTTCTTACTCCGCATAAATACATAACAACTACCGAAACCAGAGGAATAAGCACAAGACGCATCACCATTGAAACATAAGCCCACTTGTCGGCAAACACCTTTTTTAAATTTGACTTTGATAAGTGATAACCTATTATAATCATAGGAACAGGCGTGTTAAGCTCCGCAAGATACTTTACCGGAGTTGAAATAACCTCAGGTAATTTCACAGACAGCAGAAACAGCAATATTCCTGCAATTACGCCCAGTATTCCGGGATTAAGCGCCAGCTTTTTAACAGAACGCTCCTTTTTGCTTCCGCTCATTAAAAAAAGGCCGTATGTCCATATAGTCAAATTAAATACTGCAACAAAAACAGAGCCGTAAAATACACCGTCACTGCCTAAAATTGCCTCCTCCAAAGGAAGCGACATAAAGCCGCAGTTTGAAAAAATCGTTCCGAATTTAAGAACCTTATTCCTCGATTGGTTTTTATCTCTGAATACAAGGTTTGCAATCAGAATGGAGCCTGCGAATATAGCTACCGAGCATAAGGCGGTTATGCCAAGATTCATTAGCATAGACACGTTGAATTCCCTTTGAAAAGCGTTTATCATTACACAGGGAGTAACAATATAAAGCACCAAATCGGTCATTTTTTTTGCGGCATTATCATTTAAAAAATCAACCTTTCCGCATAAAAAACCAACGGCAATAAGTATAAAAAGTATTACTACCTGATTTGTAACCATCAAAAAATTATCAACCATATACCTTCAATCTCTCTTTTCCAACAAAGGTCGTTACTCTGACTTTCCTTTGATTCTTTTTATCCCTTTCATAATTCTTTATTATTATACCATGGCGGCAAGCAAAAACAATATTTCGACAAAAAGATTTAAAAATGTTGATAACTGTATCTAAAAAAAGTATCTTTTTCTTTAAAATTTATGACAAAAGCTGAATTTTTCTCGGTTTGTTGACTTTTTAAATCAATAAATGTATAATAGCCCCGTAAACATATGGTCAGTTTACTTTTATTTTTATTTACATATTCTTCAATTATTAGAAAGAGGGAAACATTTCATGGCAACTACTAAGAAAACAGAAGCAGCTAAAACTGCTGAAGAAACAACTGCTAAAAAAGCTGCTGCAACAAAAACTGCTGAAACTAAAACAACAGCTGCTAAAAAGACTGCAGCAAAAACTGCTGAAAAGAAAACAACAGCCGCTAAAACAACTGCTAAAAAACCAGCAGTAAAGAAAGTAGCTCCTAAAAAGCCGGCTGCAAAAGCAACAGAAAAGGTTGAAGTTATTGTTGAATTCGGCGGTGTTCAGGTTGCTATTGATGAAGTAATCAAGAACGTAAAGGCTACTTACGGCAAGGACGTTAAGGACCTTAAAATTTATCTCAAGCCTGACGAAAGCAAAGCTTACTTTGTAGCAGACGGTGTTGAAGGCGAAATGAACGTTTACTTCTGCTAATTTGATTTTAATTTTTACCGGCAGGGCATTTAGTGCCCTGCCTTTTTACTTTTAACATTATTTAATTCATTTATACAAAACCGATTTTACTAAAACGCCCAGATTAGTTTTAAAACTGCTCTGGGCGTTCTTCTATTGTATTTATTAAAATACTGTTAAAAAATTCAAAGAGCCAGCGGGATTTTCGGTGCCCTTTTCAAGTAATGATATAAGTCCTAAAATTGTATCTTCTATTTCCTCATCTGTGGAAGGAACCAGCGTATTATCAAATTTTACGGATAGAATAATAAGAACAATTTCAGCAAGTGCCGCAGGATATTCAAAATGTATTTCTCCGCTTTCTATTCCCTGTTTGATAATCTCTGTCAGCACAGGCTTTAATTCAGTAATTAAATGGTGCAGATATTTCTGATGCAGCAGAGATTTTTCCTGAACGCTTGCAAGGGGTTCCCTGTTATTGCCTATAAATGCACAGGATGAATTTCTGCAAGCCTGAAAAATCATTGCCATTCGTGTAAAGAGCGAAATGTTAGTCTGTTTTTCAAGATTTTTTGCAGTTTCAATAGGCTGTTCATAATTTCTTTCGATAAGCGCCTCAAGAATTGCGTCCTTTGAGGGAAAATAATAGTATATGCTTCCTTTGCCGATTCCTGCAGTACGGGCAATTTCGCTTACCGATATTTTATTGA
>CAMFFI010000056.1 GCA_945949625.1 uncultured bacterium
AAGGATATTGCGGACATGCCGCCGCGCAAGGAGATTACGGACATGCCGCCGCGCAGGGTGACAGGGGTCACGCCTCTGTGGGCGGCAAAGATGCAGTTGCCGCCGCATTTGGTATAGAGGGCAAAGCTAAAGCTTGCCTCGGCTCTTGGATTATTCTTGCAGAATGGGAACTTAAAAACGATAACTGGCACATTGCTGCCGTAAAGACTGCGCAGATAGACGGAGAAAAACTTAAAGCGGACACTTGGTACATTTTGAAAAACGGAAAATTTGAGGAGGCAGAAGAATGAACGGAAAATGTTTTATATGCGGCAAGCGGGGTGAAGACAGTGACGCAGGTCGAGAGGATTATTGATTACATAAAGCGTTACGGAAGCATAACGCCGCTTGACGCACTAAAGGAGTTCGGCTGTATGCGTCTTGCAAGCCGAATGTGCGATATAAAGGCAATGGGTTACGGCATTGTGCGTGAATTTGAGCACTCAAAAAACCAAAGCGGCGAGCCTGTAAAATATGCGAGATACCGCTTTGCGGAGGAAACCGATGAAAGGTAACTGCGATTTATGCGGCAAGTACGGCTATCTTGAACTGCATCACATTTTCGGTGGGGCTAACCGGAGCCTTTCGGAGAAATACGGGCTTGTTGTGAACCTCTGTCACGAGTGCCACAACGAGCCGCCGGACGGAGTGCACTTTAACGCTGAAAATATGCTTGCACTGCGTAAATGGGCGCAAAAACAGGCTATGGAGAACTACGGCTGGGACGAAGCCGAATTTATCAGAATTTTCGGGAGGAGTTATTTATGAATTTTGTACTTCTTATGGGCAGATTTGTAGCTGACCCAGAGCTTAAAAAGACAACGAGCGGAAAGAGTGTATGCGCTTTTACACTTGCGGTGGACAAAGGAAAAGACCGCGGAGCGGATTTTATTGATACGGTTGCATGGGAAAAGACAGCGGAGTTTATCTGCAAATATTTTAAAAAAGGCGACCCCATTGTAATTGACGGAGCGGTAAACACGCGAACCTATGAGGACAAAGACGGCAAGAAGCGCAAGGTAACGGAAGTTACGGCAAAGAATGTTGAATTTGCGCCCAGAGCACGCACAGCACAGCAGGAAAGCGGTTATTTTGCAAGCGCGGATGTTTTATCTGCCGATGAAAACGAAGCTTTACAGAGCCGTACAGTGGCGCAGGGAACAGCCGAAGAATTTGAGCTTGTCGAAGATGAAGATTTGCCGTTTTAAGGAGTGAAAAAATGGATAACAAGAAGGAATATTATTTTTCAGACCAACTTTGCTGGGACTGCAAAAACGCCTGCGGCGGCTGTGAATGGAGCGAAAGCCTTGAGCCGGTTCCGGGGTGGAAAGCAAAAAAAGTAAAGAAAGTAGACCACGGTGTTGAATACGAAACATATTCAATAAAAAAGTGCCCGAAGTTTGAGAGGGGATAAAAATTGAAAAGGGATTTTAAAGGAATTTGATTTTGTAGTAGGTACTCCTGTAAAATAGTTACGACTTGGAATTGCGGGAATAATTCACAGAATTTTCTGAAAACCTATTGAAATTTGAACATTATAGTGCTATAATATTCTTGTTGATACAGTATGACGGTGCTGTTCAACGGTAAAAGAATATTGTATCAACAGGCGTATTGTTTGAGTGCCGTCACACTCAGCAATGCGCTTTTTGCTTATAAAGAGGTGACAGCAATGGCGATATATAGAGTACACAAAACTAAAGATTTTACGGTTATGAGCAACGCCCATTTAAGGGACAAGAATATGAGCCTCAAGGCAAAAGGGCTGCTATCGGTAATGTTTTCGCTGCCTGATGATTGGGGCTATTCTATCAACGGCCTTGTTGCGATTAGCAAAGAAAATGAATCAGCTATTAAGAGCACATTATACGAGCTCAAGAAGCTTGGCTATTTAGTTGTAACAAAGTTAAAGCCGAGTGAAACGAAAAGCGGCAGATTTGAATATGTTTACGATGTTTACGAGCTACCACAGGAAAAACAATCGGTAGAAAAACAAGGTGTAGAAAATCAATGTGTAGAAATTCTATCTGTAGAAAATCCGACCCAATTAAATACTAATAAATCAAATACTAAAGAATTAAATAAAGAAATAGAGCGTAGGTATATAAGAATTGTTAACTACCCTATTGAAGAAAAGTTAAACACCCCTATTGAAGAAAAGTTAAAAGAGAATAATACAAGATTTAATACTACAAGAGAGAATAATATAAAAAGAATATATATATCTGAGTTTTCGGAGCTTTGGACGCTTTATCCAAACAAAAAAGGAAAAGAGAAAGCATTATCAGCTTACATAAAAGCAAGAGAGAGTGGGACGGAGAAAGAAACCGTTGAAAAAGGCATTAAGGACTATGCTAAAGAATGTGAGCTTAAAGGCAGAGAAAAGGACTATATCAAGTACGGCTCAACTTGGTTCAATCAGCACGGTTGGGAAGATGAATACGACCTGACGCCAGCACGAAAAATCTCACCAGCAAAACAAGCTTACAGCCGTAAAGATGATACAGACCTCACAGGTATCTTATAAAAGGAGCTGGAATAATGACTTTCACGGAGAAATGGTTGAACAATTTTATTGACGGAATAGAAGCGAGAGCTGCGCCTCCGAAAGCTGATGACTATTTGGGAAAGGACGGCTTAATATATTGCTCCAAATGTAACACACCTAAGCAATGCAGAATTGAGCTGTTTAAGAAAGAAAAGATTGTTCCTTGCCTTTGTAAATGTGAGATTGAAAAACGTGACGCAGAGGAAGCACTCAGAAAGCAGCAGGAGCAGGAAAAACGTATAAAGCAATATCAGAAAATGGGCTTTCCTGAAAGTGATATGATTGACTGGACGTTTGAGCACGATGACGGACTTAATCCAAAGCTCACCAACGCTATGAAAGCATACGTAGAAAATTTCGATAAGTTCAGAAGCTGCGGAAAAGGATTGCTGCTTTACGGCTCAGTAGGGACAGGAAAAACATATGCAGCAGCAAGCGTTGCAAACGCCCTAATTGACAAAGGTTATCCGTGCTTAGTAACTAACTTTGCACGGCTCGCAAATACCTTACAGGGGCTCTACGATGGCAGACAGGACTATATTGACAGCCTCAATAGATTTGACCTTTTAGTTATAGATGACCTTGCGGCGGAGCGGAGCACGGAGTATATGCAGGAGCAAGTATTCAATATCATAAACAGTAGATATGTAGCTGGGCTGCCGATGATTATTACCACTAACCTCACAGGGGACGAACTTAAGCACCCTGACAGCATAAGTAAAGAGCGCATTTACAGCAGGATATTAGAGCGTTGTCACCCTATTGAGGTAGCGGGAAGCGACAGACGAAAAGGAAAGTTAAAAAATGATTTTGCAGAAATGCGTGACATTTTGGGACTATAAAACGGAGGGCTGAAAAATGAAAATCACAAAGGAAGATGTGCTAAAAATTGAGCACGAGATAATTTGCGAGGATGATGACATTTGGTCTTTGTCGGATGAAATTAGTAAGAAACTAATTTTTTATAATCATGGTGCTCACGATATGGCAAACAAAATAATTAAAAAGCTCGAAAGTGAGGAAGACTGACGATGGCTGATATTGATAAAAAGGCTCTTATTGACGAGGGGTGCAACCTACTGAACGAAGCTATCGCAGAAATGCGTAAAGCACAAAAACTCTTTAAAAAGTGCGGAATTGAGTTTTGCGATAATGTTGATATATCAGATATTAAGTCATGGCGTTGCGTGGGAAATATACAAATTTTTTCGGGAATAAGTAAATTCGAGAAAATAATTGGGGCAAGCGGATATTTTAGAAACGATAATATCACCGGAAAGCCCGACATAAGCCGGAAATATCTTGATTACAAAAATCTTGTATTCTTGCAACTTGGCAAGGAAAAAACAGGCCGACAGGCAAAATTCTATTTCAGATAGGAGGGCTTATAAATGGCTGAACAAAGATTTATAGACGCGAATAATCTTATTGAAGAAATAAGAGAAGAACGCTGTTATAACTGCCGAAATTTCAAAGATATGAAATGTGATTATTGCGGTACGGCTGACTATATTTATATGATTGAAGATATGCCCGCTGCCGATGTTGCGCCTGTTCGGCACGGGCGGTGGAAAAGGTACGGAAAAAATCTTGGCGAATGTTCGGAGTGCGGAGAGATAGTATCAGTCCGGAACAATTATTGCCCCAACTGCGGAGCAAAAATGGACGAAAAGGAGGACAGATAAATGCAGTTTACCATTTACGGCAAGCCCAAGGGCAAGGACAGACCGAGGTTCGGACAGGGGCGGACATACACCGCCCCCGCCACCAAGGAATACGAGGACAGGGTAAAATTTGAGTATGCCCGGCAGTGCCGGAACAGGCGGTTTGAGGGAAATATAAGCGTTGATGTTGTCGCTTATATAGAACCACCGAAAAGTTGGAGCAACAAAAAACGGGAGGATGCAATAGGCAAGTATTGCCCGACAGGAAGCGATACCGACAATATCCTAAAAATCATTATGGACGGTATGCAGGGAGTAGCATACGAAAACGACAAACGAGTTGTATCGGTAACTTGTCAACGTTTTTATGCGGAGCAAAGTAAAGTTGTTGTCGATATTAACGAGGTGGAGGAAAACAAAAAATGAAAGACGTTGAATTAAAACCGTGTCCTTTTTGCGGTGCGCAAATCAAAATTGTTGTTTGTGATGATGAGGGGAATATTCAAAAAGAAGAATACGAAAAAAAACCTTGGAGCGGATTGGGGTATAAACTGTATCACGATATAAAAGATGACCCAACAGATTCCTGTCCTATCGCAGGGCACGAAGGCGCAGGAGATTTGGGCGTGTGGATTTATGATACCAAAGAGGAAGCAATAGAAGCTTGGAACAGGAGGGTTGACAATGGCTGAATACAAAATCTGCTTTAGCGTGGCTGGGGCGTACGGCGCTCAAATCAGCTTTGAGGCAAAACCCAGCTTATCCTACGAGAACGCTGCGGCGTCTATTGACAAGGAAAAGCTGGTTCGGTTGATGCGCCTCGACATCTTGGGCTACTCCGCAAAGGACATTGAGGTTATCACTCCTGAACAGTACGAAGCGCAATTTGGAGGGGATGACGAACTTGTCGGAAATTCCGACAGATTGGAGGAGGCAACGGAATGAGGATATACAAAAATCCGTGGGTGACGCGAGAAAGCTACTTTGTGAAAACTGGCACTGCAAAGTCAGCAAAGATGGAGGCGGCGAAATCTAACGGCTATTCTATTGATTTTTGGGACGGTAAGTGGGTCGTCCGTAAGACAGCCTATTATAACAAGTCCCTATCTGAAATGCCTGTTATTTGCGAAAACAGATGCAGTTTGCAGACGCAAATTGACAAGGCGATTGTGGATACGGTTCTTGGGTTTGTAGAGGCAGCAAAGATGGACGAACCTGTTGGAAATTCCGACAGATTGGAGGAGAACAAAGAATGAGATTTGCGGCATTTATAACTTGCATTTTGATTTTGCTTTTGCTTGCCGTTCCTACATTTGCCGCAGGCAAGGCAGAGCAGGGGCAGGACGGAATTATTATTGTTCGCACGGTAAATTTGACACCCGAAAATGAAAATGCCTTGCAGAGCCTTTCAGACGGCGCAGAAAGGAACAGAGAACTGGACAAGCCCTGCGGAATGAGTGAAAAGGAGCTTTGCGCAGCGCTTAAATATGACCTTGTGCCGTATGCCGGATATTTTATCGAAGCAGAGCAAAAGCACGGAGTAAACGCTGCGTTTCTTGCGGCGATTGCGGCGCAGGAGAGCGGCTGGGGGCGGTACTGCTTCCGGGAGAACAACATATTCGGGTTTGGCAAAAAAAGCTTTGAAAGCGTGCCGGAGTGTATTGATTATGTTGCAGAGTACATAGCAAAACACTACATATCGGAAAACAGAAAGTATTATCACGGTGCAACGGTAGAGGGCGTTTCAGTTTGTTGGTGTGACGAAGACTGGGCAAAAAGAGTAAACTATATTTTTGACAGCATTTTGGAGGGCAAATAAATGACAATTAAGGAATGGGCAGAAAAAATACACGAAAACGCGGTAAATCACGGATTTTGGGAAAATGAAAAAAGCTTTGCGGAAATTGTGGCACTTTGCCACAGCGAGCTTTCGGAGGCCTTGGAGGAGGACAGAGCGGGCAAGCCGCTGATATATATGCAAGACGGCAAGCCCGAGGGCAAAGCGGTTGAAATGGCAGACTGCATTATCCGCATACTGGACTGGATGGGCAAGGAAAACATAGACGCCGAAGATGTTATAGCCACAAAGCACGATTACAACACAAAGCGCCCTTATCGGCACGGCAAAAAATATTGAAAGAGGGCGCAGAAATGGGATATTTAATAGCTTTCGGCATTGGATTTGTTATAGGCGGGTTCTTGATGAGCGCTTTCACGGACGATGAGGACTGCCACGACAACTGGAGAGATTAAGGAGTATAAAAATGGGAGCAAAAAAGGGCGAGACTAAAAAATGCCTGTATTGCGGGAAGAAATTTAAGTCAGTAAATAAAAATCAGCTTTACTGTTCTTACGATTGCAGGCTTAAAGCAATGTACAAAAGAAACAGAGAGAAATATGTTCCTAAAGGCAAAGAACACGAAGCAATATGCGTTGTATGCGGGAAAAGCTTTATTTCTAAAGCGGCAGGGAAGTATTGTTCTGATGAATGCCGGAAAAGGGCGAGCAAAGAAAGATATAGTGCGAGCTATGTCCCAAAAGAAAGAAAAGGGCACGAAGCAATATGCGCAGTATGTGGGAAAAGCTTTATTGCT
>CAMFFI010000057.1 GCA_945949625.1 uncultured bacterium
ATTAGTGGACCATACCGTAAGACTCTTTAAATCAACATAAGCTACGGAAAAAAACACCAGTAATCCTACTGCCGCAGCTAAAATCCACTCCCATAAATATATTTTTTCCGAGTGATAGTAATTTGACAACCTTTTTGTTGTATTCATTCAACCGGCTCTCCTTATATCAGAATATCATTCCGCCAAGGGAAAACAGTGCAATACCTGCAAGAATAAGCACCATACCCAAAAGCTTTCTGCGGGACATTTTTTCTTTAAGCAAAACAACGCCCAGTACAGCCACAAAAATGTATCCTGTACTTTCAAGCACAGGTCCCAGTGAAAGCGGAACCACCTTATACGCAAAAACCGTTATAAGGGTTGAAAGAAAAAACAGGCCGTAGGCAATTATAACGGTGGGATTAAGATATTCCTTTATTCTGTCTGAATAGGACTTGTTTGCACTGGTTTTAAGCATTACCTGAGATATTGAGGATATAAGCACGCTCACAACAAAAACCAAAGAAAATATAATCATCAGCGTTCCGTCATTCATTATCAGTCACCACCAAAACAATTCCGGTAAATATAATGACGGAGCCCACAACCATATACCACGTTATGGCTTCTGAAAAAATCAAAGCGCCCCAAATCATACCCCAGATAATTACTACTCCCTTATTTGCAAACGCTGTTGTTAAGGGCATTCTTTTAAGCACCTGTTGCCACAAAAGAGCATAGGCCGCAAGAATTATCAGCATAAGACCATAGCAGAGTATAAACTGAAAGGACATAAATTCAGCACCTGCCGCAAGCTTTGAAAATACGCTGCAAAAAGAATACATAAGCAATATTGCGTGGAGCATAACAAAGCTGCCGACCTTGGATTTATTATCGTTTATTCGCATTGTCATCCTCCTCTGTGTTTACGCTTCTGCGTATAACATACTGCGGAGCATTATTAATGCTGATGTATATTCTTCCTATATATTCGCCGATTAATCCGAGTATTATCATTATCATACCGCCTATAAACAGCATAACCGCCATAGTTGAGCTGTAACCAAGAGGCGTCAGCGGATGAATCAGCTTGTTTATGATTATATAAATTCCGTATAAAAATCCTGCAACAGCAACAAGTAGTCCGGCAATTGTTGCAATTCGGAGAGGCTTAACGGAAAAAGCCGTAAATCCGTTTACCCAAAGAAGCAGAAGCTTTCTTATTGTATATCCGGATTTTCCCTCTAAACGGTCACGGTGATGTATTTCAACATTGCCGACTCTTTTTGTTGCCCTAAGTAAAAGTCCGCTTATGTAAGGGTACGGGTTGTTATAATTTTTAACCTCTTCAACTACATATCTTTTACACGCAAAATAGCTCATAATCTTCAGGTCCTTTGGCTTTTCAATCAGCCATTGGGCCATTTTATCGTTTATTTTACTGCCGAAATTACGAAAAGCAGAGTGCTTTTTATCCGTATATTTTGCAAACACCAAATCGTTTTGGTCAAGTGCGTCAATCAATTTAAACATTTCATTGGCAGGAGTCTGTCCGTCATCGTCAAGACATACCGTAATATCACCGGTAACATAATTAAAGCCCGCCATAATAGCAGAATGCTGACCGAAATTTCTTGCAAGATCCAATCCTTTTATTTTTGGATTTTCCTCTGCCAAACGGGCTATAACGCTGAAAACATTATCAGGCGAACAATCGTTTACAAGAATAATCTCATAATCATAACCGCCGTGAGCTGTAATGGTGCTGATTACCTCATCAACCACCGTTGTTATTGTTTTTTCCGAATTGTAACAGGGAATAACTACGGATATCTTAGCCAATTACAATCAAACTCCTTTTTTCCAATCGTCAAACAGTACTGCCATAAAAACCATATCATAGGGAATACCGTCGATTATAACATCCTGACGAAAAACGCCCTCTTCCTTAAAGCCTGCACGCTTGTAGCTGTTAATGGCGGCCGCATTTTTGGCAAATACCCTTAAAAACACACGGTTCATTCCAAGCTCTGTAAAAGCATAATCAAGAATTGCTTTTGCGGCGGCAGTACCCAAGCCTTTGCCTCGGCAGGACTCTTCGCCAATAAAAATACCGTATTCGCATTTTTTATTTTCATTATCAATATCACGAAGATAAACCGAACCTACGTCCAAGCCTGTTTCGTTATCTTCAATAATAAACTGAGCTACCTGACCGGTAAGAACCTTGTTGCGGTACCACTGCAAATGGGACTCCTCAGTTAAAGGTGTTCTGAAAATAAAATTTTCTACCACAGAGGGACTGTTGCGCCATCTGACAACATTTGCAGTATCCTTTTCGGTCATTTTTCTCAAAGTAACTTTATCAAAAACCAATTTATCCATAATTTTACATAGCATTTATTTATAAAATGCATAAACCTTTTCAATAATATAGTCGGTATCGTCCTTTGTAAGGCCGTAATACATAGGCAGTCTTACAAGCTTATCGCTTTCGGAAGTTGTGTATTTGTCCTCGCCGCAGAAAACTCCGAATTTTTTACCTGCCGGAGCAGAATGAAGCGGTACATAATGGAATACGGCACCTACACCGTTTTCCTTTAAAAATTCAATAAGCCTTGTACGTTCATCAAGATTTGCCGTTTTAATATAGAACATATGAGCATTGTGCTTACATTCTTCGGGTACAAAAGGCAGCGTAACCTTTCCCTGCTTTTGTAAATCGGACAAGCCGTCATAATATCTTTGCCAAGAAGCAAGACGGTCGTCATTGATTTTATCTGCCTGCTCAAGCTGCGCCAAAAGAAAAGCTGCGTTCATATCGCTTGGAAGGTAGGATGAGCCGTATGTTACCCATGTATATTTATCAACCTGACCACGCAGGAATCTGCTTCTGTCAGTTCCCTTTTCACGGATAATCTCGGCATTTTCAATATCGTCGGCATTGTTAATCAGCAATGCTCCGCCTTCACCCATACTGTAATTTTTAGTTTCGTGGAAGGAATAGCAGCCAAAACTGCCCATGGTTCCAAGAGCTCGTCCTTTATATTCCGCCATAACGCCCTGAGCCGCGTCTTCGACAACAGCTAAATTATGGCGTCTTGCAATGTCCATAATAGTGTCCATTTCGCAGGAAACACCGGCATAATGAACAGGAACAATAGCTTTTGTCTTTTCTGTAATTGCCTGTTCAATCAGTGTTTCGTCAATATTCATTGTGTCTGGACGTATGTCAACAAAAACAATTTTTGCACCGCGGAGCACAAATGCGTCAGCAGTAGAAACAAAGGTAAACGACGGCATAATAACCTCGTCGCCCGGCTGAATATCAAGCAGAAGAGCAGCCATTTCCAGCGAATGAGTACAGGAGGTTGTAAGCAATGCCTTTTCAGCGCCGGTTTTATCCTCAAGCCACCTATTGCACTTTTTTGTAAATTCACCGTCGCCGCATATTTTATTGTTTTCAATTGCCTTTTTTATATACTCGGTTTCTTTGCCGATAAACGGCGGTTTGTTAAATGGAATCATAAAAAACTACCTGACTTTTATTCTAAATTTCAAAATATACATACTTTTTACAATTATAGTACACTTTTTTCCAAAAGTCAATTATAAGAATAAACGCAAATTGCTTAATTTGTTCTCAATCACACAGGACTATATGAATACCGACACGGCAAAATGCTGATGCACTTGAGATTTACATTTGAATCATTTAACACATTAAACAGCCCCGGAGAATATATGCGTTACTATCGCCAACTTAGAAGGCTTACCACAAGGCAACTTGCAGAAAAGTTAAACATTGTACCGGCAACAGTTCTTGCCTATGAACAGGGGCGTTTCCCAACACCGTATGAATTTTCCGTAGCTGCGGCTGAAATGCTGCATATATCCGAAGAACTGCTGAGATTTCTCTGCTGAAAAACCAAATTGCAATACGTTTCTATTTTAATTAGTATAACAAAGGGCTTTTCAAGGAATTTACAATTTCTTGAAAAGCCTTTGTTTATGTGTGCTTTTAATTGTTCTTTAATACATACCCGCCGACTACACAGCAATTATCCCTGCAAACCGGGAGACCGCCGACATATCCGACAAATGAGAAAATATACGTTTTGCCCGATTCTGCATTAAAGCCCTTAGATAAATTAACCGTAAATTCAGCATCATCGGCAGGCAAATTTACCTTGACATCGTGTAAAATTTCGGTAGATGTTCCGTCGCTGTTCTTCTTGCTTACAGTCAATTTGACTTCATCAAGGTTCTTATGTTTTAATGTAATTTTTGCGTTGCTTACATTTCCGGGTGACAGTACTTTATTTGAAACTTCGGCGTCAATAGCAGCATCAACGCAACTGTATTCTATCGGAGTTTTGATTATTGCAGCCGGAACTGTGGCAGAGGTCGAAACCGCCGACAATAAGGTTGCCGTGAATTTCACCTTACCGTCGGAAAGCTCAAGCGGTACGGGGAGATAAATATTTACATTGAAACTGCCCGGAGTAATCGGAGAAATTTTAATATATCCGTTGTTGCTGTAATAAGTTTTTCCGTCTGACACGGCATAAGATCCGTCGGGGAGTTCACCGCCGTCAAGCGATAGTTTCACCGCATACTTACCGCTTTCGTTACCTTCGTAGGTGGTATTTACAGCGGGTGCACTTTCGCCTACGGTAACATTAATTGCAAAAGGTCCGTTGCTTGATGTATTACCGTTGCCGACTGCGGCGGCGGTAAGCTCTGTTGTGTCATCGCCTATATTGACTGCCTTTTTAGGCGTGTTTAGTAGGTTTTTCAGTTCGTCACCGTCATTATTATAAACGAGGGCTATTTTTCCGCTTACGGCATCTTGCGTACCTGCATAATCGACAATAAACACAAGCTTTTCGGTTAGCATTTCGCCTGTCTTAGGAGCAAAATGAGCGTCTGACGAGCCGAGTTCTGTAAATTCCCTAAGATTTATGGAATTTACAGAAACGGGTACAGTATAACTGTAATACTTCGGTTCATTTTGATTCGACATATCCATCATCAAAATTTTTGTGCCCGTAAAAAACTCTTTTGCAGTCCCGTCTGAATTGTAAAAGCAAAGAGAAATATTAAGGTCTGTATATATTGACGGGGTATATCGGGTTTTAACGTCTAACGTATAACTGCTTTTTGGGGTAATAGTAATTTCTTGAGGGCTTTGCTGCGAAACAATGCCTTCATAATGCTTCCCAAAGTCGAATGACACAAATTGATCTACCTTGTAAAAGAATAAATCTACGATTTTTTGCTCCGACAATGTTTCTGCCGAAGCCTCGCCTCTGACGCTGAAACCGCTCTTTGTGGAATTATCGGCAGTTACGGAATAAACAGCGCCTGCCGGCAAATGCAAAAGTGTTGCAAAATCGTCGTGTTTCATATATAAGGTAATATTTGCATTGCCGTTTTCGTCGGCTTTGATATTTGTAGGGTTTACTACCGTTTCGCCGTTTACCGTTATGTTAGTGTTATTTGGCAGA
The DNA here is from genome assembly GCA_945949625.1 of uncultured bacterium. Classification (GTDB taxonomy): domain Bacteria; phylum Bacillota; class Clostridia; order Oscillospirales; family Acutalibacteraceae; genus Ruminococcoides. Next base: position 5,490 of record CAMFFI010000057.1, read on the forward strand.
CCGGTTATTGCATATAGCTGATTTCCACGTAATTTAGAAAAAGTGCAGTTTATTGCAAAATACTTACTTTCGTCCTTGGTATCTCCGATTACATTTGTATTTACGGTAACATCATAACCTATAGGGTCAAAGTAAGCATATAACTGCGTAACATCGCCGTCTTTTACCTTGTATGAATAGGTAGGGTTTCTTGTGACTAAAGCACCGCTTTCATCGTACCAACCGCTAAATAAATAACCGATTTTGTTCTTAGCAGTCACACCGATATATGTGTCGCCTGCAGAGGCGTATAGCTCCTGGCCAACCGATTCGCTTTCGCCGTCCGGCTTATAATCTGTTGCGCTTTCGGGGCTTTCGTCATCGGTATACAACAACTTTACTTCAACAGTTCCGCCATCTGTACTTGTGTCGTAGGTTGACGATGTTTCATTAAATGTTTTGGCAATAACCCTTTGACGGTATTTCCATTGTGCAAAGAAGGTAATACCTTCTTCTTCGGGTATTTTGTCAACAACGGGGTCGGTGGCGGTTTTATCAGGGAATATTCTAAGAAATTTGCTTTCGTTTTCTTTATAATACTCAACCCTGTGAACTGCGTCAAACATAAAAAATCTGTTTCCGCTTCCGTTGGTTAAGATGTATTGCCAACCTATAAACTTCCAGCCGTCGTCCGCTTGTGGTTTATGAGATGTATATTCACTAAAGCTTTCGTTCAGCGGAATCTCATAACCTGTGGTTGGGTCATTTAAGTCATATTGATACGGATACTGATTACAGGAATCATAAATAACATTTTTGGCCTGATATATTATATTTACCGTAATTGAAGAATTGACATTATAAAAATCATAACGATATTCTGTTTTTCCGTCAACCACAACTGGGGTCCATTGGTCGGCGGGAACAAATTCGCCGTTTATGTATCCGCCGATAAATTCTCTGTTTCCCGGTTGGTAATAAACAGAGATATTACTGCCTGCCAAAACCCAGCCCGTGTCTTGCGGACCTTCGTCATCGGGTTCAAAGTTGTCCGAAATCTCGGAGTCAATATACACAGATCCGTATTCACTGATAGGGGATTTGTTAAAGTCAGCATTTACATAATAAAATTCTTTAAATTTTATATTATCCAACAGATTGCCGTAGGTTTTGTTACCTGTACCGTTAGAGTCAACAGCGTTGACCGATACAAAGCCGAATACGGTTTTGTTCTGTCCCTGTGGAACAATATAGTTATA
>CAMFFI010000058.1 GCA_945949625.1 uncultured bacterium
TGAAGTGAACCCCAAAGTTTAAACAAAATTAAATATTAAATTGCTTGCGAATGAGTTCGGTATTGCACCGGGCTCATTCCTTTTAGTTTTAAAGAAATTCTTTCATTGTTGTAGTAATGAATGTATTTCTTTAATTCATCAATAAAAGCATTAACGCTTTCGAATTTTTCGCCGTAGAACATTTCAACCTTTAATCTGCCGAAAAAGTTTTCCATAGCACCATTATCCATACAGTTGCCCTTGCGGGACATACTTTGCGTAATGTTATGCTCACTGAGCAACCTTTGGTATTCGGCGTGCTGGTACTGCCAGCCTTGGTCTGAATGAAATATCGGTTTTGCATCAGCAGGGAGTTTCTCAAATAGCCCGTTTAACATTTCTCTGATTTGCTCTAAATTAGGACTCGTTGAAACGGAATAAGATATAACCTCGTTGTTAAATAAATCTAATACAGGAGAAAGATATACTTTGCTATCACAGACATTAAATTGTGTAACATCAGTTGTTAATTTCTCAAAAGGTTTTTCTGCATAAAAATCTCTTTTTAACAGATTGTCTGCAACCTTCCCAACCGTTCCTTTGTAGGAATGGTATTTATCATTCTTGCGCTGTTTACCTTTCAAACCAAGTTGTTTCATTAGTTTTTGTACGGTTTTATGGTTAATTACATAACCTTTGTTACGCATAGCTATTAAAATTCTGCGGTATCCGTATCTACCTTTGTTTGTATTAAATATGTCCAGTATTTCTTCTTTTTCTTTTCCATACTTATCCGTATTTTGATGCTTTAAGTAATAATAGTACGTGCTACGAGCAAGACCGGATAATTGCAATAAATCTTTCAGCGGATACTTTTGCCTTAGTTCAGAGATTATTTTTGCTTTTTGCCGTTCTCTCGCTCTTCCGCAAGAACTAAGGCACTCAGTTTTTTTAAGTATTCTATTTCCATTCGTAAGCGTTGGTTCTCGGCAATTAAATCTTCTTCAACCTTTTTATCTAATTTCGGTGGTCTGCCTTTTCTTGTTCCGCCGGCGGAACAAGCTCTGCCTCGTCTTTCTTTCATCAGACCTTCGGCTCCTTCTTCTAGGTATATGCGTTCCCACCGATGTAACATTGAAGCAGCAGCTGTTTCAGATTGTCTTACCAAATTGTACTTTCGCGCCGTTTCTCGATATCCAAGGTGGTGTTCTCGCATTTCCATTATAACACCTATTTTGAATTCTGCACTATAAACCTTGTTTTTTCTTCCTGTTTTACCCATAAAAATATGCACCTCCAAAAGTGTCTAACTTTTGGGGTGCATATCAAAACATACGTCTGTTTTTATATTGTACTGTCTGCACGAATATGTGCAGACCACCGGTTGCTAATCAAAAAGCTCGTCCATAAGATTGTCTATATCTTTTTTAAGCTTTGCGCTTTTCTCCTTGTTGAGAGTGTATTTGCCGTTTTCAAAAATCAGGCAGTCGCCCTCCTGTGCATTTTCGGGCAAAAGAGCTTTTTCAACCTCTTTAAATTTCCCCTCATCTTCTTCAAGTACAGCCTTGCCGCCTTCAAATCTGTCAATTATATATTCCATAGCTTTGCCTCTTTTCGTTAATGATTAGCCGCTGGGTTATTGTCCGTTATTTCAAGACTTTCTCCGTCAGTGCTTGCAATAATTGTACCCATAGTATCAGTGCGGTAAATTTCAATTCCGGCCTTTTCAAGAGCTTCCAGCGTTTCCTTGTGAGGATGTCCGTAGGAATTATCCTTGCCGCAGGAAATTATAACTGCTGTGGGATTTACCCTTGCAAGAAATTCCTCCGAGGTGGAGCTTGAGCTTCCGTGATGTCCTGCCTTTAATACATCGGCTTTTACATCAGCCGTAATCTCCTGTTCGGAAAGCTTTTCTGCGTCACCCATAAAAAGAAAAGCTCTGTCGCCATAGGTGATTTTTATTACCGCAGAATAGTTGTTAAGCTCATCGTAGCTGTCGGAATTTGGCGCAAGTATATCTATTTTTAAATTGGTGCTTTGAGCAATTGTTATACCTGCCTTTGCCGTATTTATTTTTAATCCATTGTCTTTAATTGCCTGCAAAAGATTTTTGTAGGTTTTTGTAGTTGTGCTTGCCTTTGGCATATAAATCTTGTCAATTTCAAATTTTTCAACTACGGCTTTCATTCCACCTATGTGGTCTGCATGAGGGTGGGTTGCAATCAGATAATCTATTTTTTCATAACCCTGTTCATAAATATATTCTGCTATTCCTTCTCCGTATTCAGCGGTTGCAGCGTCAATGAGCATTGTTTTGTTTTGGGGCAGTTCTATAAAAATTGAATCTCCCTGGCCTACGTCAAGATAATGAACGCTCAGAGTCTGACCGTCCGTTACGCTTTCTGTACCGCCGGAGTTTAACTTAAATTCTGCGTTACAGGCGCACAGGCAAAAGGTTATCAGCATACAGATAATAACACACAAAGACGCCTTTATTTTATTTTTCATATACATTCTCCGTTTCTGCTATGGGGTGTTGATTTTATCGAGAATACCCGTAAGATGCGCAATAACAACACCGTAATTTGTCATAGGTACGTTTTGCTTTTTGGCTCTGTCTATTCTGGAAAGCACATATTTTCTGTTAAACATACAGGCTCCGCACTGAATGATTAAATCATAGTCCGATAAATTCTCAGGGTAGTCTGTTCCGCTTACATTGTCGATTTTAAGCTTTTCACCGAAACGCTGTCTTAACATTCTCGGAATTTTTTCTCTGCCTATATCCTCCTTTAAGGGAGCGTGAGTACAACATTCGGCTATCAGCACACGTGAGTCCTGGGTTAAGCTGTCAACAGCTCTTGCCCCCCCAAGATAATAGGGCAAATCGCCTTTATATGCGGCAAAGAGAACTGAAAAAGAGGTAAGCATACTTTCCTTTGGCTTTTTCTCATAAACTGTTTTGAATACCTGTGAATCGGTGATAATCAGCTTGGGGGGATTTTTAAGACAGGCAAGTCCCTGTTCAAGCTTATCTGTGGTAACGCTTGTAACAATACACTTTTTGTCAAGCAGTTCTCTTATAGTCTGCACCTGAGGAAGAATAAGCCTGCCCATAGGCGCCTGAATATCCTGCGGCATTACAAGCATAACGCTGTCGCCCTCTTTGCATAAATCTCCGGTAATGCTCACAGCGCCGAAGTCAGAGGGCATAAGCCTGACTGCCGTTTCTTTAAGCTTATCTATATCGTCGCCTGTTTTTGCGCTGACAACAACAGGCTTTTGCTCTGTTTTTTCATAAACAAGACGGGAAATATTCTGTTGATTTTTAAGAATATCCGACTTGTTTACAACAGCAATAACGGGAGTGTTGTTTTTCTTGAACCTTTTAAACCAAAGCAGCTCCTTTTCCATATTTTCGTCTGTAAAAACAATAACCGCCAAATCGGTCTTTTCCGCTGCAAGTTTTGTTTTTTCCACACGGATTTCGCCAAGCGGTCCTATATCGTCAAAGCCGGCAGTATCAATAAGAACGCAGGCGCCTATGCCGTTAATTTCCATTGCCTTATACACCGGGTCGGTGGTAGTACCGGCAACGTCCGATACAATGGAAACGCCCTGTCCCGTAAAAGCGTTAATCAAAGAAGATTTGCCGCTGTTACGCTTGCCGAAAAAGCCTATATGAAGTCTGTTTGCATTAGGTGTTTCGTTTAATGTTTTGCTCAAGAGTATCACTCCTTTTGAAATTATATTGTCATCAGTTTAAGTCTGACTGTCAGAATTTTAAAGCCTGCACATCAAATTCAGCGTGACGCAAGTTTAGGACAGTCGCAAGTGTAGGACAACCGCAAGTTTAGGACAACCGCAAGGGTTGTCCCTACAATGCGGATTTTGCTTTTATGGAAATCTTATTAAAATCTGAAATCACGTTTGCCGTTGTTTATATCATATATATGCTCGGTTGCAATTTTTCTTACCTTTTCATTGGGAATTTTCGGAAGCTCCCTTGCGATTAACTCCTTACCGATTTTTGCTGTTTCTTCGCTTGCGTAATCCTGCAAATATTCGTCTAAGGTCATTAATGCGTTAGGGTGACAGCAGTTCTGAATTTGTCCGCTTTTGCAAAGGCTCATAAAGCGGTCGCCTGTTCTGCCCTCACGGTAGCAGGCGGTGCAGAATGAAGGAATATAGCCAAGCTCCATAAGCCACTTTACAACCTCGTCAAGAGTACGCTTGTCGCTTACGTCAAACTGCTCCGAGTTTTCCTCCTCAGGCTCTTCTTCACAGTAGCCGCCTACGCTTGTGCGTGAAGCGCCGCTTATCTGAGAAACGCCCAGTCCAAGCACCTTTTCTCTTACGGACTTGCTTTCTCTTGTGGAAATAATCATACCCGTATAGGGAACGGCTATTCTGATAAGGGCAACGATTTTTGCAAAAATATCATCGCTTATGCTGTTGTCAAACACATCGGGGTCAATGTCGTCTGCGTGCTTGATTCTGGGTACGCTTATGGTGTGAGGGCCTACACCGTGAACAGCCTCCAGATGCTCTGCGTGCATCAGAAGTCCTGCAAATTCATAGCGGTAAAGCTCAAGTCCGAACAAAACACCTAAGCCAACGTCGTCAATGCCGCCCTCCATAGCTCTGTCCATTGCCTCTGTATGATAAGCGTAATTGTGCTTTGGACCTGTGGGGTGGAGCTGTTCGTAGCTTTCCTTGTGATAGGTTTCCTGAAAAAGAATATATGTGCCGATGCCTGCGTCCTTTAGCTTTCTGTAATTTTCAACAGTGGTTGCGGCAATATTTACGTTTACTCTCCTGATAGCGCCGTTTTTATGCTTAATGCTGTAAATAGTCTTAATACTTTCAAGAATATACTCAATAGGATTGTTTACAGGGTCCTCGCCTGCCTCAATTGCAAGGCGCTTGTGTCCCATATCCTGCAAGGCAGTAACCTCTTTTACAATTTCCTCCTGTGTAAGCTTTTTGCGGCAGATGTGTTTGTTTTTTGCGTGGTAAGGACAGTACACACAGCCGTTTACGCAGTAATTTGACAGGTACAAAGGGGCAAACATAACAATTCTGTTGCCGTAAAAGTCCTTTTTTATCTGACGTGCAAGGTCGTACATTTCGTTTATTACGTCCTTATCCTCGCAGGCAAGCAAAACAGAGGCTTCCCTATGAGAAAGTCCCTTTCTTAATTTTGCCTTTTCAAGAATTTCTCTGATAAGAGGCATATTGTCCTTGTTTTCATCGGCATATTTAAGGGTTTCTTCTATCTCCTCGTGATTTATAAACTCCTCTGCCTTTAATGATTTTGGATTATACATTGTTTACTTTCCTTCTTTCTTATATCAATGACAGTATTTATTACTTAAATGAATTCCTTGCAGTCGCCTCTGTCCGTTACTACCTTATAGCCTATGGACTCCATTCGTTTTTGCATACAAAAGCGACATTCCGCTGCCTCGTCGCCGGTACAGATTTTGTTATCGTAAAGCATATATTTTTTTCTTACGCTTACGGGGGAGAGATTGGGCATTACAACATTTGCTCCCCATAAAATTCCCAGCTCTCTGCCTCTGGGGTTAATCGTTCCCAGCGCAGTTGTAGAGGGCAAAAGCACATTGGGCAAAAGCAGACGGATAATCGCAAGCATTTTTAAAGTCAGCTCCAGACTTCCCGAGGGCATATCCCTAAAGGGCGTATCCTTGTGGGATATAAACGGTCCTATTCCTACCATATGGGGTTCAAACTCCTTTATAAAAAGCAAATCCGAAACAAGATTTTCCGCCGTCTGATAAGGCGAGCCTACCATAAAGCCGCAGCCTGTCTGATAGCCTATTTCCTTTAGATTATACAAGCATTCCTTTCTGTCTGAAAGGCTTAGCTCCTTTGGATGAAGTCTTGCATAATGACTGCTGTCGGCTGTTTCGTGACGCAGCAGATAGCGGTCTGCGCCTGCGTCAAAATACTTTTGATAGCTTTCCCTTGACTTTTCACCTATGGAAAGGGTAATGGCGCAATCGGGATAGCTTTTTCGTATAGCTCTTACAATGTCTGTTATTTTATCATCAGTATAGAAGGCGTCCTCTCCCCCCTGTAAAACGAAGGTGCGAAAGCCAAGCTCATAGCCCTGCTTACAGCAGTCTAAAATCTGCTCCTTTGAAAGGCGGTAGCGCTGTGCGTTTTTGTTGCTTTTTCGTAATCCGCAATAGTAACAGTCATTTTTGCAGAAGCTTGTAAATTCAATTAAGCCTCTGATGTAAATATCCCTGCCGTAAAACTCCTGCCTTTGCTCCTCTGCCGAACTGTGCAAATATTCCAAAGCGTCTTTGTCCTGTGTTTTAACAAGCTGTAAAAGCTCGTCCGGCAAAAGGGTATGTTCTCTTCTCAGTTTGTCAATCAGTTTTTGCATTTTTATCACCGCTGATGTTTGAATAGGCAGTTTTTGCGCTGATGCCCTGAATTTTTCCGATTTTTCCCGATAAGGCACTTATTACGTCCTGAGGTGCGTCAACAGCAAGGCTGATTATATTTATATTCCTTTGCTTGTAGGGGATTCCCATACGTCCGATTATGTATTGGCTGTATGAGTGTAAAATGCTGTTGAGCTTTTCGATATTCTCCGGATTTTCAACAATTATTCCTATTACTGCAACTCTTGTTTCCATAATTCAACTCCTATAAAAAGTCAAGTGGTTTTAACCAACTTGCTGTATTTTTTTAATGTTT
>CAMFFI010000059.1 GCA_945949625.1 uncultured bacterium
GGAAAAATAAAAAGATATTTTCAGTATTTTTGGACTATGATTTATTCTCTTTTTCTTGCACAGGTAGTTCCCGAAAATCACGGTGGTCTGTTAAGCTTAGGAAGTAAAGCGCTGCTTAAAATATTCAGAAAAAAGAAAACACGCAATAAAATCTGGAGATTTGCAGAAAAAAAGATGACTAAATACAGCTTTGAAACCAGTGAATATGTGACGGAGCTTTGTGCAGGTCCTCATTTTATGACCTATAAATATCCAAAGAGAATATACGAAGGTACAGCAGAGGTTGAATTTGAAGGCCTTAAAATGCCGGTTATGAAAGGATATGACGAATATCTGACCATCGTTTTCGGCGATTATATGAAAGAACCGCCTAAGGAAAAACAGGTTCCTCACCACGATATTGCCTATCTTGATTTAAACACTCCCTGCATAAAGCAAGAGGGCTCTGCTTAAAACAGCGAAAAGTGAATTGCTTATTACGTGGAATTAATACACGTATTATTTATAATTTTTAATCAATAATTTAAAATTAAGCTATCAGCTATTGACAACAACATATTTTGTAATATAATAATAACATAAGGTTGTCTTCGGGGCGAGGTGTAATTCCTCACCGGCGGTATAGCCCGCTAACAAGCATTTGCTTGCCGAACCTGTGGAATTCAGGTGCCGACGGTATAGTCCGGATGAAAGAAGATACATATACTTGCTGCGTTGTTTTTTCGCGGCATATATTTGTATATAAGTACCCCGTTACGTTTTTGTAACGGGGTTTTCTTTTTCCCTGAAATCTTAAATAATTTTAAAGGAGAAAAACTTATGTCAACCATTCAAAACAATCAGAAAAAAAGCAATATCACAAAGCTCACCGTTACGGCTATGCTTACTGCAATCGCCGTTGTGCTGCAGTATATTGAGGTTTCAATACCGCTTGTTCCGTCGTTTTTAAAGCTTGATTTTTCGGATATTCCCGAGCTTATCGGCGCTTTTGTTATCAGTCCCTTATACGGTGTTATAATTTGCCTTCTGAAAAACCTCATTCACCTTCCTATGACAAGCTCCGTAGGCGTAGGCGAGCTTTCAAACTTTATACTGGGTGCCTCCTTCGTCTTTATTGCAGGAATTATTTACAAGCATAAAAAAACCAAAAAGAACGCTCTTACCGCCTGTCTGACAGGTGCAATTTCAATGGCAGTTATAAGCGTTATTACAAACTACTTTATAGTGTACCCTGTTTATGCTCAGCTCTGGGCAGGCGGAGATATGCAGATAATTATAAATATGTATAAGACTATACTGCCTGCATCCGATACTCTGTTAAAATCCTTAGTGATTTTTAACCTGCCCTTTACCTTTGTTAAAGGCATAATCGTTGCCGTTATAACAATGATAATTTACAAGCCTTTATCAAACCTTATTGTAAGAATGAACAACTCATTTTCAAAAAAGAAGTTGACAAATAAAGAATAAGTGATATACTTGTCAGGTAAGCAATTATTAAATATAATTCAGTCAGAAATTGCTTAATTTTCACAGAGTAGAATTTTGTGCGTGAAGTGTCCTTTGAACGGGGAGTTGTCAAAGGAACGAAAGGATTATCCTGCGGTACAAAATTCGCATCCCGCTGTTACTTTAGGACTTCACGGCGGGCAGATGTTTTCTGTCCGCTTTTTATTTTAAAATCTGACCTCCTATTGTAACAACAAACAACAGGAGGTTTTTTTATGAACACACTAAGAAACATCAGACAATCAGCATTAGAGCTTAAGAGTATTCACGCTCTTACTCTGTGCGCAGTACTTCTCGCTCTGAGGGTAGTTCTCGGCTTTGTAAGCGTTGGAACAGATACCTACCGCATAACCTTCTCCCACCTGCCGGTATTCATCTGCTCTTATATTTTCGGACCTGTACCCGGAGCTATTGTAGGCGGACTGGGCGACATTATTACTTTAATTGTTAAGCCTACCGGACCGCTTAACATAGGCATTACTTTCAGTGAAATGATGGTAGGTTTTATTTCGGGACTTTTTCTTTACAAGCACAAGGCAAATATTATAAGAACAATATTATCCTGCCTGACAGTTGCAGTTATCTGCAGTCTTGGAATAACAACTGTAAGCATACTGATGATGTATAATATACCTGACCCTTGGATAATGTTTATGGGAAGAGTTACAACCAACGCTATAACTGTTCCTGTTAATATAATCCTGCTTTTTGCCTGCCAGCAGATTATTCAGCGTATTCATCTGCCGAATCTGAACATTGTAAAATAATTTAATTTACGTATTATAAACTTAATAACACTTAACAAAAACAAATACCACCCGAATCGGGTGGTATTTGCTTTTATCAGAACATTAATACCATAAAAGGAGTATTACAATTAAAAGTTTAAACCGAAGTTAAGGCTAAAATTCCGCAAGATTAATTTGTATTGCAGTTACATCAACAATGTTTACCTTACCGTCTTTGTTGAAGTCGGCAACTTCCAGGTTCAGCTCGTCGCTTTTCATTAGTTTTGCAAGCCAGAACTGAATTACAGTTGCGTCTTTAATAGTTAATTCACCGTCACCGTCAACATCGCCCAAAACCTCAGCCTGTTTTTCCGGCGTCATTGTAATCCCTGTTTTAACATCAAATCCGTAAACATAATCAGGGTCGTTATTTGTAAATGAAACCTCGTTCCCGTTGATTTTAAGCTTCGTGTTCGGACCGAAATACCAACCCTCATCGTTGCCTTTCTGATTATTTATGATAACAAGATTATAATTGTAGCTTTTGTTTTTATCAAAGGCAGTTATATCCTTATCATCTCCGTGATGTTCAGAATCGTTAAACCATTCGTCTGAGCGCGTCCATTCGCCATCAGTTCTCCATTCTTCAAAAACCAAGACATACGGAGCGTCTTTGGGTGTTGTACCTGTGAACACAGGCTTATCGCCGTCCTTGAAGGTCAAGGTTGCGTTGTTGATTTCAACAACCGGGATTTCCTTTTGCGGGACATACTTTATAAACGCCACCACGGTCAGATCTGTTCCAATCTGCAATGCGACACCGGTTTCACCGGAGTGCGGATATTCAACTTCAAGCCCATTCACCTTCAATTTGGTGTTGGGACCGAAAACATACCCTTGTGCAGCCGCTTCATCCGTCAGTTTCAGATAAAGCTGGTAGGTATATTCCATATTCTTCTTAAAGGTAGAAATCAATCCGTCGCACCAGCCTCGCTCAACATAAGCACTGTTCCAATAATCGGAGCTGCAAATGAATTCATTATCTGCACCGAACCAGCCTTCATATTCGATGACATACGGAGCGCCGTCGGGTGTTGTACCGGTAAATACGGGTTCGTCGCCTGCACAGATGCTGATGGTTGCGTCGTCGATTTCAATCATCTCAATTTCCTTTTGTGTGGCAGGCTTTGTCGGATTCATAAATTTTCCCGGGCCTATCATAAGGCTTTTTCCATCCAGAATTACTTCACTTTTGTCAGTGAAGTCTTCCCCGTTCAGCATGACGGAAAGAGCATCTTTTGAGGCAAAGGTATAGTTTTCATTTGCTTGTGCGATAACGCTGTAAGAATAGGTTTTGCCCTCTTCAAAGGCGGTAATCTTCTGGCTCTCCGGAACGCGGCTCATCTTTTCCACATCGGAATACCAGAACTTAACCGGCTCTAAGCCCTCCTCGGTCTGAGTCCATTCCTCCCAATATTCATAGAAGGTATAGGCTTCGTCATCGCCTTTTGTTGCTGTTGCTTTCGGCTCTTCACCGACGGTGCAGGATGCAGGAGCGTTGTTGATAACCACATCTGTAATTTCTGTGACAGGTACTTCATCTGTGATTATATCCGCATACTCAGGCATATATTTTTCCTTGAATTTGTCAACCAAGGAACTGTCAACATAAATTACAAGGTTCGGACTGCACTGTTCAAAAGCACCCGTCCCTACGTATAAAGAATCTGCAGAGCTTGTTTTTTCAAATTTCACCTTCTCTAAACTTGTGCAATTTTTAAATGCCCAATTATGCATATACGCAAACTTCTCGGGGAAAGTAATTTGTCTGAGCGACGAGCAATTCTCAAAAGCAGAGTTTGAAATATTGGTTACTCCCGGCATTTCAACTGTCTGTAATGAAGAACAATTCATAAATGTACAAGAATTAATATATTTTACAGTATCGGACAATACCACGCTCTTCAAATTTATACAATCGGAGAATAACGACCTATCGACGCTTGTAACATCACCGCCGATAAAAAGTGATTTTAACTTTGCTTTACATTCGCCGTTAGTGGAAGAACAAAGTTTATTCCAGCCCGAAATGCCCTTATTGTTAACAATTTTCAACTCACCTGTTGCCTCGTCAAAGCGGAAGCCGTTTGCTTCAAGCTCTTCGTCGGTTTCTTCCGCCCACTTTGCATAAAGCTGAATGTCATAGCCGCTTGTGTTATTCATCCAGTCGTAATTGCTTGTGTCCTCAATTAAGCTGTCATAAAGAGCAGACGGCTTATAGCACCAGCCTGCAAATGTATATCCCTCACGCTCGGGAACATAATCGCCTATATCGAAAAAGCTTTCACTTTTCGTATTAAGCTCATATATAGCCGATTTCTCGCCGTCCATAGTTCCGCCGTTGGGATTAAAGGTAACGGTATATCCCCTTTTAAAAGTTGGAAACAGGGTTTCATCACCGAAATTGTAGCCTGCATTTGCTAAGTTGTTCGCCCAGTCAAAGGTAAGAACTGTTGTATCGCCGACCTTTGTCTTGTCAGCAAAGGACATTCCTCCAACCCAATTATCAAAATGATAGCCCGGTCTAACTAAATTAGGCAAAGTAATCTTTTGCTCCTCGGGCTTAATATAGTAGCGGTCAGGCAGTCCTACCTCTTCACCATCAAGCAAATCATCATAGGATATTGTATAATAAGGCTCGTAAAATTTTATTGTAAAGTCACTTTTATGCGTTGAAGCCGCCTCAACTATGGGCGTCAAACCGTATTCTCCGCCGTATAATATGCCCTCACTTTTCGTAGAGGTTGTTCTAACCTGCTGAAGAACGATAGGCGTACTTGTGTTATTAACATAGCCGACTGTCACCGTTGTTTCTTTATTCAGAGCTTCCTGTAATGCCTGCTTCAGCTTTTCCCGAAGCTCCGGGTCCTCACACTGCGCATACTGCTCCAGTACGCCGTTTAAATCGCCCCTCTCATATGCCATTTTAATGACATTATAAGTATTCGTTATGCTTGGCTCAATCCCCGAAACATCAGCCGTGTTTCTCACTAATTTGGAGATTATCTGCACATCCCCCTTTTCAAGCGACGCATTATACAGCCAGCAATTAGTAACATCCTGACCGTAATAACCCACGGTATGAAAAGACTCATATGACGGTTCAATACTGAAAACTTCGCCCGGCATAATAAGCTCTTTGGAAATATCGTAGTTGTTGCCTGCATTCATACAATGACCTTGAGATGCAGTGCTGATGGAATTTTCCTGTACCTCCATGGCATTTGTAAGTTTTCGTATAAACAGGGAATTAGATTAATTAACCGTCAAAACCCGTGAAAACAGTTTAAAATTATGAAAATATAGGAAACAAGCCGATTTTTGAGTGTTAAATCTTTTTAACATCTGGAAATCGGTAAATTTTTTTCAAAATATGTGCAAACAGAAAAAAGCCGTCTTTGCAATGATTTACAAAGGCGGTTTTTGTTTTGTGAATTTAAAAATCAACTGTTTAAAAGTGTTAAAATCCGCTTTAAATGGTGTTTAAACAGATTTTTATAAATAATGTTGACTAATCAATAAATGTTATTTCAATAGCAACTAAATTTAAATTTAATAGCAACTAAGTTGCCATTCCCATGAAATCTAACTTTTTGAGTATTTTAAAAAAAGTTTAGTGTTTCCACAACGGGAATAAAAAATGTTGAAAAAAGAATAAAAATACAAAAATTATGAATAAAATTACAATTCAATTGTACCGATAACCTTTCCGGCACAACTAACATTATCAAAGTCATTTAATTTAATCGATTCGTAGGCAGGGTTGAGCGAAATGAGCTCTCCTCTGCCCATTTTTTTTATGTATGATTCATTATTCAAAATAAATACGCCTATTTCACCCTCATAAATGCTCTCAGAACTCTTAACAAGGACACAGTCACCATCAAAAAACTTAGGTTGCATACTGTTCCCTCTTACCTCAAGTATAAAATCAGCTGCATTTGTCTTTTCGGTTTTTGGAACATTTGTGTACTCAACAGGTGTTTCATCAGTGAGCCAAGAGCCCGATCCGGCAGATGCAGGGGTTCTGTAGAACGGCAAAATAATAGTTTTTGTGGTTGGTTTACTTAATTCTTCAAAAATCTTTTTAGAATGATGAGTCACTTTTAAATTAGTTTCGGGGTTTTCTGTACGCCCTAAAAGATAATCGACAGAACAGTTCAAATAATCTGCAATTTTAGAAATTTTAAGACACGATGGAGAAGCTGAACGCTTTTCTAAATCATAAATAAAACTTTTGCTAAGGTCACATTGATTCTGAAGTTCAGTAAGAGAGATATTATTATCCCGGCAAAGTTTTTTTATAGCTTGTGAAATATGAATATTCTGCACAAAAATCACCTCTTGTAATTGTATAATTAACTAAA
>CAMFFI010000060.1 GCA_945949625.1 uncultured bacterium
ATTAATATTTTTTACCTGTTTTTTATAGATTTTGTTTATTGCTTTTTTGAAAGTTTCGCCGTCAACAGAAACCTCCAGTTCAAATTTATTTGCCTCTTCTAATTTGTTTGATGATTTTAAACTCATTTAACTTTCCTCCGTTTATAGATATCGATAAATTATATCATATAATTTTTGTATATGCAATAGAAAAATACATTTTATCTTACTAACAAAGGCATAAAATCCAGCTTATCGCAAGATACAAGCTTAAAATTAATACCTTTGTATTCACCCTCTATTGCGTTTTTAATATTATTAACGCCGTGAATATGTCCGTAATAGCACTTTTTTATGTTATATTCCAGCAAAACGTCAATTATTTCGGAACATTCCTGTGAACCGTAAACAGGCGGATAGTGTAAAAACACAACAGGTTCTCCGCCCTTTTTTAAGCCGTCCTCCAAGGAGGCTCTAAGCCTTCCTACTTCCCTGTTCAGCACTTTTACATCATTGTCTGTTTCCGACTCAAGAAACCAGCCTCTTGTACCGCAAACAGTAAAGCTATCCACTGTATATGAATTGTTAAAAAGCACAGATATGGTATCGAAAGAATTTTCTTTTAAGTAATTATCAATCTTGCTTTTTGTTGCCCACCAGTAATCATGATTTCCTTTTATAAAAATCTTTTTTCCCGGTAAATTGTTAATAAACTCAAAATCCTTATAACATTCATCAAGCTTCATTCCCCAGGAAATATCTCCGGGAATTACAACCGTGTCATCGTCCTTAACAATTTTTTTCCAGTTAGCTTCAAGCTTTGATACATAGTTGTCCCAACCACGGAAAATATCCATAGGCTTATCTGTTCCTAAAGACAAATGCAAATCAGCAATTGCAAACAACGCCATTATTTTATACCTAAAGCATTCAAAACGTATTCAGGCATTGACTTGACTTCCGTAACATTGTTAAATCTTACCTTCTTGTCCTTTAAAGAAGCAAGAGGAGCCGGAATCGGCGCTTTTGTAATTTCATTTAACATATCAACCATTTCAAATTCAGTTGAAGGAAGCTGTGCGTCGGGTTTTACAGCCTGCAAAACAGCCTTTGAGAATTTATAGGGACTTGCGGTTGAAGCAATAAGAACAGGTGTTTTATCATTTGTTTTTTCAACATACTGATCATATACATTTACTGCAACTGCAGTGTGAGTATCGCACAGATAGCCTTCCTGCTCAAATAACTGTCTGATTGTTTCCTTTGTTTTTTCATCGTCACAGTAACCGCCGAAGACCAGCTTGCCGATAGTATCCTTAACGTCCTGTGTAACCTCATATGAGCTCTGTGTTTTAAGCTTTGTCATCCATTCTTTTGTTAAAGCGTCGTTGTTTCCGGATAATTTATAAAGGAGTCTTTCAAGGTTGCTTGAAACAAGAATATCCATAGACGGTGAAATAGTCGTATAGAATTTTCTGTCTTTATTGTAAACTCCGGTATTTATAAAGTCTGTAAGTACATTATTGGCATTGGACGCACAGATAAATTTGTTAATGGGAAGTCCCATACAGCTTGCATAGTAAGCAGCCAGAATATTGCCGAAGTTTCCTGTGGGAACAACAACATTTATCTTATCGCCCAAAGCAATCTTGCCTGCGTTTACCATATCGCAGTATGCGGAAATATAATATACAACCTGAGGAAGAAGTCTGCCCCAGTTAATTGAGTTTGCAGAGCTGAACAGCATATTGTTGTCTGCAAGCTGTTTTGAAATTTCCGCAGTTGTGAAGATTTTCTTTACACCTGTCTGTGCATCATCAAAATTACCTTTAATAGCGCAGACATTTACGTTTTCTCCCTGCTGGGTATTCATCTGATGCTTCTGCATTGGGCTTACGCCGTCAACAGGATAAAATACTATAATTTTAGTATGGTCAACGTCCTTAAAACCCTCAAGCGCAGCTTTACCTGTATCGCCGGAAGTAGCAACAAGAATTACTGCGTCCTTGCCGTCATAGGTTTTCTTTAATGACTTTGTAAGCAAATGGGGCAAAATCTGGAGCGCCATATCCTTAAAAGCGCAGGTTGGACCGTGCCAAAGTTCAAGAATATTTACATCATTGCCATTGTATTTTTTTGAAACAATGGGAGCAGGGTTATTACTGCCGAATTTTTCCTCGGTGTAAGCGTTATCTACACAATCGGCAATTTCCTCAGCTGTAAAATCAGTAAGATAATCAGCAAATACCTTCTTAGCTCTTCCCTGATAATCAAGTGCCAAAAGCTCCTTAAATGTATCAAGGGAATAAGAAGGAAATTCCTGAGGAACAAAAAGTCCTCCGTCAGGAGAAATTCCCTGTGCAATTGCCTGTGCAGACGATACAACCTCTTTTGCGTTTTCTGTACTGTTGTATAGCATAAAATCTTCCTTTCAGCGATAATTCAACATTTTAATATTTTACAACATAATTTATTAATTGTCAAAGTTTTCACAAAAATTATAGGCATTTTTGAAAAAAAGCTTGCTTAAAAGGGCTTCGCTGTAATTTTCCTTTAAAAAAGCTTCGTAAATATCTCCTATTGATTCAATTCCTTTTATATCATTGGGCAAATCGCATCCGTCAAAATCACTGCCGATAGCAACGGAATTTTCTCCGCCTAAGGAAAGAAAATGTTCCGTGTGCTTTATTATATCACTAATTGACGCTTTATCAGCATTGTTATTCAAAAAGCCTTTGTAAAAATTAATTCCTACAATACCGCCGTTTTTAACGATAATTCTGAATTGCTCATCGGTTAAATTCCTTAAATGATTTGTTACGGCTTTGGAATTAGAATGAGTTGCAATAAATGGTCTTTCGGATATTTCTGCAACATCATAAAAAGTATTTTCGCTTGCGTGGGAAAGATCAACAACTATTTTACTTTTTTCAAGTTCCTTAACTGCTTGCCTGCCAAACTCTGTTAAACCCTTTTTGCTTTTTGTTAATGCGCCTGTTCCTATTTCATTGTCACTGTTCCAGGTAAGCGTTAGTATTTTTACGTTGCACTGCTTCAGCTTTTTTATGTTTTTTAAATCTCCCTGCAAAACCTTTCCGTTTTCAACGGTGAAAAAACCATTTCTTGCATTTGTTACGTAGTTTTCATTCAAATCCGAAAATTTACTGCACAAATTCAAGTCGTTTGTTTTGCATTGGTTATTTAAAGAATTATAAGCCTTGTCAAATAAAGGCTGAATACTGTTAGGGTTTATATCATCGGGAATCCATATTGCAAAGCACTGAGTCCATTTTTTTAAAAATTTCGCCTTTTCAACAGTAATATGAAATTCTCCGCAATTAAAGGTTTTATTTTCATTTACCGCTCTGTATAAAGTGTCACAATGCAAATCAAAAAGCTGCATATTCTCCCTCCTGAATAAATGCGTTTTCTATATAATTGATTTTATGCTGTTTTGCTCCGTACAAATAAATTTCAGCCACATCAAATCTTGGCTGCAAATTCACAGGATGTTTCATTAAATAAAAAGCAGCCGTTTTAAGAATTTTATTTTGTTTTGCAGCATTAACAGCCTGAGCAGGTGAATCAAGGCAGTTCTCTCCCCTTGTTTTCACCTCAACAAATATAATGTATTTGCTGTTTTTTGCAATTATATCTATTTCACCGCATTTGCAGGAAAAATTTCTCTCTGCTATTTCATATTTTTTCTTTTTAAGAAATTTCACAGTCAATTCTTCGCCATAGTTTCCTGTAGCTTTTGTATTTACAGATTTCATATTTCACTTATTTAAAATTTTTGTAAGAAAACTCATTCTGTGTATTTCACAAGGGCCGTATTTTTTCAGCATTTCAATATGCAGCTTTGTACCGTATCCCTTATGCTTGTCAAACATATATTCCGGGTATTTTTTTGCATATTCATAACAAAGCCTGTCTCTTGAAACCTTTGCAAGAATTGACGCAGCCGCAATAGACGCAGAGTTTGCGTCACCCTTAACAATACTTTCGCAAGGTATTGCTAAATCAGGCGTTTTATTGCCGTCTATCATTGCATAATCCGCAGGAATATTCAAACCTTCAACAGCCCTTTTCATTGCAAGCATAGTTGCATTCAGAATATTAAGCTCCTCAATTTCTTCAACAGTTGAGAAAGCAATAGAATAAGCTGCGGCTTCTTCTTTAATTTTTTCAAAAAGCTGTTCCCTTTTCTTTTCCGAAAGCTTTTTAGAGTCGTTGACGCCTTCTATAATCTTATTTTCAAGCAGTATGACTGCTGCTGCACAGACAGGTCCGGCTAAGGGACCTCTGCCTGCTTCATCAACGCCGCAAATGGACGTATATCCTTGTTTTCTTGCATCAGCTTCATATTTAAGCCAATCTATATCCATATTATTCTCCTGTTTCAGGTAATTCCAGAGTGATTTGTCCAAGCTTTGCGGCTCTGAATTCATCAAGTATCATTGCAGCGGCTCTTTCTGTGTCAATTTCTCCGCCGGAAATTAACATACCGCGCTTTTTGCCTATTAATTTCAAAAGCTCATAGCTGTCGCTGACCGATTCTAATATTTCATCAGTAAGCTTAAAGCGTTCCAAAAACTTCGGGGGCTTTATTTGTGAAAGCAATTCCAGCAATCTCATTGAAAGCAACTCCGTATCCATAATCTGGTCCTTAATTGCTCCCGTAAAAGCAAGATGCTCTGCGGTTGTCTGGTCATCAAATTTTGGCCACAACACTCCCGGAGTGTCCAGCAACTCGAAATTTTTTGAAATAGTGTACCACTGGTTTCCTCTTGTTACACCCGGTCTGTCCTCAACTTTGGCTTTTGACTGTTTTGCAACTCTGTTAATGAAAGAAGACTTTCCCACATTCGGAATACCTACAATCATAACTCTAAGGGTTGGATTTACCATTCCCTTGCTTTTTAATGCAGTAATTTTTGTATTAAGAACCTTATTTAGCGTTGGGACAAAGTTGTTAAGTCCCTTACCGCTTTTACAATCCACAGGTATTGCAGGGATATTTTGTTCTTTATAGTAATTTATCCATTTTTGCGTGGCGGCTTTATCAGCCATATCGCATTTGTTAAGCAATACTACTCTTGGTTTATTTTGAATAATATTTGCAATATCGGGGTTTTTACTGCTTATAGGTATTCTCGCGTCCAAAATTTCAGCAACAGCGTCAACAAGCTTCAAAGAAGATTGAATTTTTCTTTTTGTTTTGGTCATATGACCGGGAAACCATTGGATATTCTGAATTTCGCTCATAATTTCACCTTAATATAAATATTTTACTCTGTCAAACGGAGATATAATAAATTCCGCTTTACCTACTATATCATCTATTGCCACAAGCTGAAGTCGGTTATCCCTGCTGTCTAATGAGTAGGCTCTGTTATCGCCCATTACAAAAACATATCCTTCGGGAACAATGTATGGAATTTTCCAGTAATCGGTAGGCTTGCTTGTTTTTGAGGAAGTGTAGGCTTCATCAAGTATAACCCCGTCAACTGCAACTTCGTTTTTGTCATAATCAATCTTTAAGCTTTGACCTTCGGAGGCAATAACTCTTTTAACTATAATTTTACCCAAAGTATCATTAGAATTTGCAACAATAATATCACCGCATTTTGGTTTTGTAAACAGCTCGCTGACAATTAGTTTATCACCGTTTAACAGCGTATCTGTCATAGAATTGCCGTCAACTGTAACCAATCTGAAGAAAAAGCAAAAAATTATTGCAAATGCAATTAATGCGTATAACAACATCTGAAATATGCCGTATATATAAAGTACAACAGGATTATTGTTGTTGCGGACTTTAAATGAATATCTATACATTGTTGCCTCCAAAAAAATAACTCATATTCATTATAAAACGAATATGAGTTCAATTCAAGAATTTTTGCAGATTAATTAGAAATTAATCCAAAACGTTCAAATTGGAATCCTGCAGGAATAGCAACAAATTGAGCTTTACCTATAATGTCGTTTTCATCAATAAGACCAACTTGCTCATAGCGGCTGTCAAGTGAAACAACACGGTTATCGCCCATAACGAAAACCTTACCTTCAGGTATAACAGACGGAATCTCCGTATTACCTTTGATAGTTTCTCCGTTAATATAATCTTCCTGAAGCACAACGCCGTCAACAACAACCTCGCCTGTTTCGAAATTAATATCAAGCGTTTGACCTTCTGTGGCAATAACGCGCTTAATAATAGGCTTTGAATACTCAGCTCCATGGCTGATTACAACAACATCGCCGTCTTTAGGCGTATAGAATAAATCAGTAACTATAACCTTATCGGTGTTCATTAATGTATTCATCATAGAGTCGCCGTCAACATTAACCATTCTGAAAGCAAAAGTCAAAAGCATTACAACAGCAATAAAAGCAATTAACAAGCAATACATCCAGTCATAAAGACCTGATGACCATTTTGAGCTGTCGCTCACTTTGATTGTAACTTTTTTATCTTCCGAAATTGTGTTTTCTTCCGGTTCATCATTATTCAATTTTTTTAATAATGCGATTTTTTCTTCGTCCATAATTTACCTCATAATACATATTTTTCCCGATGGTTTCAAAGTAGTTACCTATAAAGTAAACAGTCGAGTGCCTCGACACGCAATTCGTGCAGACAGCTTGTACTGACTGTAACCTTT
>CAMFFI010000061.1 GCA_945949625.1 uncultured bacterium
GAAATAATTTATAACTGCCAGAAGAAAAAAAATTCCCGAGCTTACAGCAAACGCACCGAAAATATCCTCGTAAAACTTGTATTCTCTTGTTATTACAAAATAAACGGCAACATAAACAGCCATCAGCAAAAGTCCGTTGTTTCTTCCCTGATTTCCGGTGACGGAATCAATTTTCCAGTCGGAAAGAATTGTTGATAATGTATAGCACAGCAAAAGCACAATCATTGAAACATCGGTAAAGCTTAATGTTTTGTACCATTTTCCCTTTGTTATAAGCTCCTTTGAGTTTGTACTGCTTAAATACATCATAAATTCGACAATTGAAATAAGCACTGAAAAGGTGAGAAACAAATAATACTTATCGTGCCGTATATTTGAATACTTCTGAGTAAAAAACAGCGGAAAAACAGTAAACATCATAAGAAGATAATAGTTTACCAGTGCGTTTTTTACTTTGTAGTTTGCTTCCGGGGGAGATTTTGAGGAATTATCCATATTACTTTACAGCCTCTCTTTTATTACAGCTTTTAAGAGTATTTTTATCAATAAAACGCCAAAGTCTGTTTTGGTCTTTAATGCTTGCGTATGCAATGCCCACCCGTTTATCCTTTGAAATTCTGCATTTATATCCGTCGTCCTCAATATGAACAGCGTCATCTGTGCAAATAGACAAACGGTTGAATTCTTTGTTTATTCCCAAAGCCTTTGTAAGCTTTCCGGGACCGTTTGCGTTACCCTCGCAAGCTCTTATCAATACAGCCTGAGGCTGATTTTCTTCACCTGTAACAATATTCAACAGCCAGTGCATACCGTAGCACAAATATACATACACAGTGCCTGCTTTCATATACAAAACCTCTGTGCGTTTCGTTCTTCCCTTATGTGCGTGGCAGGCAGTATCTTCTTCTCCGCAATAAGCCTCGGTTTCCGTTATCCGAAGTTTTTTAATTTCTCCTGCGGAATTTTTGCATACTACAATTTTGCCTACAAGGTCTTTTGCAACATCAACTGCGTCACGGTGAAAAAATTCATAGTCAAGCTTCATATTACTCTCCAAAGATTATTTATCTTATTGTAACACAAAAGAGAAAAATAAAACAGCATATTATAATAATTTATTAAAAAGTTTTTGGAATAGGAGAAAGCTTGTTTATCTTAACATTGTGCTTTAAGAAAAAATATGTTATAATTTGCCTGATATTAAGGGCAGGTGATGTTTATGAGAAGAAACCACAGTAAAATATCGGAATCCATTGTAATGGGTATATTGCTGGCAATGGTAGGCGGTTTTCTTGAATCCTATACCTTTATCAGCCGTGACGGGGTTTTTGCAAACTGCCAGACGGGAAATCTGGTTTTGCTGATGATATATATAGCCAAGGGAAACGTATATCAGGCAATAACCTATATTTTTCCAATAATGGCGTTTGTAATCGGCGTTTTACTCACTCAGAAGATTAGGGATTTATTCAGTTTTCATCCTAAAATACATTGGCGTCAGATTATGATATTATTTGAAATTCTCTGCCTTATAATTGCTGTGTTTGTTCCTTTGGGTAAATTGGATATTGTAGTGACCACGCTTATTTCCTTTGTATGCTCATTACAAACCGACAGCTTCAGGAAAATGCACGGCAATTTCTATGCAACTACAATGTGTACCGGCAATTTAAGAGCAGGCTCTGAAAATCTTTACACCTTCATAACCACAAAGGATAAAGCGGCAGGTAAAAAAAGCCTGCATTATTTCATAATTGTATTTGCTTTTATAATGGGTGCGCTAATCGGGGTGTTTTTAACAAACGCATTTATGGAAAAGGCGGCTTTATTCTGCTGCTTGCTGCTGGTTATTACATTCTTCATAATGTTTATACATACTAATGAAGAAAAAGAAGCAATTGAAAAAATTCTTCGGGGAAAAAGAATTAAACAGCTTGAAAAAAATAAAAAGTAAGATAAAAAGACGGTATCCGTTAAAAACGAATACCGCCTTTATTTATGTAAGTGATTTTTAGTATTAGATTATGCTTTTGCTTTTTTTGAAACGGGCAGAAGGTGCGCTTTGTCAAGCGCCTTTACAATAAGAGTTGCAACAATGATTTTAGCAGCGTCGCCGGGCAGGAAAGGAAATACACAGGCTGTAAGTGATTCGATTAATCCGCTTTGCATTGAAATCATAAACCAAATTGTTCCGAAAGCATAGCATACAACTAATCCGATAACCATTGAAACAGGTAAAACCCAGATTTTTTTGCCTAAAATATCGCACATTAATCCAACGATAAATACAGCAAATAAATAACCGATTATGTATCCGCCGGTAGGTCCTGCAATTTTAGCAACGCCGCCCTGAAAGCCTGAAAAAACGGGAACGCCTACTATACCTAAAAGTATGTAGATTGCAATACTTGCAGCGCCTTTTTTCCAGCCTAAAGCGCCGCCGCAGGCAAAAACAGAAAGCAATGCAAGGTTAATGGGTACTGGACCGATAGGTATGGAAATCTGAGAAAAAACAGCCGTTAATGCGGCAAAGAGTGCTATTAAAGCCATGTCATAAACTTTTGAATTTCTAATTTTGTTCATATTGTCAACCTCTTTCTATTTATTTCGTTTACAATAATAACAGAATATACAGTTATTGTCAACTTATTTATTTATATTAATTGACAATATGCTTCTGCAAAAAGAAAAATTCCGCAAGCCTTAAGGCTTACGGAATCAATGTAATTAAAGTATTATTGATTACTCACCAAAGAACTTTGCGTGAATAGCGCTGACTGCTTTGTCTGCGTCTTCAATTGCAATTAAAACAGAAACCTTGATTTCGCTGGTGCTAATCATCTGGATATTAATCTGATTGTCATAAAGTGCCTCGAACATTTTTGTTGCAACGCCTGCGTGGCTTTCCATACCTGAGCCTACAATTGAAATTTTTGCAACCTTATCATCATAAAGCACGTTCTGTGCACCTAATGTAGTCTGGAAATCCTTAAGAATTTCAACAGCCTCGGCACCTCTGTCTTTAGCAACAGTAAAGGAAATATCCTTTAATCCGTCACGGCCGATTGACTGAAGAATAATATCTACATTTATGTTCTTTGCAGAAAGCTTTGAGAACATTTTAAAAGCAAGACCCGGTCTGTCGGGAATACCTGTTACTGAAATTCTTGCTACGTCTGTATCCTTTGCAACACCGCTGATTAACATTTTTTCCATTTTTGTTTTCTCCTTTACTATTGTTCCCGGTGCTTTTGTCATACTTGAAAGCACCTCAAGCTCGATATTGTATTTTTTAGCCATTTCAACTGAACGGTTATTTAAAACCTGTGCACCCAAGGTTGCAAGCTCAAGCATTTCGTCATAGGAAATTTCCTCAAGCTTTTGTGCATTTTTAACCTTTCTTGGGTCTGCGGTATAAACGCCTTCAACGTCTGTAAAAATCTGACAAAGGTCAGCGTGCATAGCCGCTGCAATTGCTACGGCGCTTGTGTCTGAGCCGCCTCTGCCTAAGGTTGTAATGTCGCCGTATTTGCTTATTCCCTGAAAGCCTGCTACAACAACAATTGATTTTTTGTCAAGCTCTTTTTTGATTCTGTCGGGAACAACCGTTTTAATTCTTGCCATTGTATGAGCAGATGAGGTCTGGAAACCAGCCTGCCAGCCCAGAAGAGATGTTACCGGGTAGCCCAGCTTTTCAATAGCCATAGCAAGAAGTGAAATTGAAATCTGTTCTCCTGCTGCAAGAAGCATATCCTTTTCTCTTCTTGAAGCATTTGGGTTAATTTCCTGTGCTTTTTCAATAAGGTCGTCTGTTGTGTCGCCCTGTGCTGAAACAACAACTACAACGTCGTTGCCCTTTTTATAGGTGTCTGTTACAATCTGTGCAACATTCATTACACGTTCAGCGTTAGCAACCGAACTTCCTCCGAATTTCTGAACAATCAAACTCATATATTACTCCTCCGAATTATAAATTACCAATTCTGATTTGTGACAGTATTTCTACATTGTTATCCTGTAAAAGCTTTAACTTTTCCTCAATGGCGGCATAGGTCATTTCAGGTGTAACAAAAGCAAATACGCCGTTGCCGCAATCTGTTCTTTCAATGCGCTTTGCAGTGCCGAAAATCTCTTCTGCTTTAAGATATGCATCGTCCGGATTTTCTGCCTTAGCACGAACATACATAGACGTTTGCGACTGTGTATATGGAATTATGTTTTCGCCTGTTCCGTCGGTCCAGAATAAGTATTTTCTTGTTTTAAGATGTTTAACACAGTCAACAACATCGGCTACAACTGCGCTTGCAGTAGGGAGCTTTCCTGCGCCCTTTCCGTAGAAAACAACGTCGCCGGTGCAGTCGCCTCTTACCATAATTCCGTTAAATTCATTGTCAATATTCGCAAGCTGACTTGTTTTCGGAATTAACATAGGAGCAACAATAATGTCCATTTTTCCGTTTTCAAGACGTTTTACCTTTCCGATAAGCTTAATAACGCTGTTGTAGCTTTCGGCAAATTTAACGTCCTCCAGTGATATTTTTGTAATACCCTCGGTATGCACAAATTCGGGATAAACATGCTTGCCGAATGCAAGAGAAGCAAGAATACAGATTTTTCTGCAAGCGTCGTGTCCTTCAACGTCAGCCTCGGGATTGCGTTCGGCAAAGCCTAAATCCTGTGCAAGCTTTAAAGCATCGTCAAAATTCATACCGTCGGTAATCATTTTTGTTAAAATAAAGTTTGTTGTGCCGTTTAAAATACCTGCAACCTCGTTGACGATATTGGCGACAGGGCACTTGTTGATAGGCCTGATTATGGGTATACTGCCGCTGCCTACGCGTGCTTCAACAAGGACGTTTACGGTGTGTTCCTTTGCAATTGCAAGAAGCTCTGCTCCGTGCTTTGCAACAAGCTCTTTGTTTGAGGTAACAACGCTTTTTCCTGCAAGCAGACATCTTTTTACAAAATCATAGGCAGGGTTTGTTCCGCCCATAACCTCAACAACAATTCTGATTTCAAGATCGTTAATAATATCTTCAAAGTCTTTAGTGAATCTGTCGGCAAGGGGACTGTCGGGAAATTCTCTTAAATCAAGAATTTTCTTAATGTAGATTTCCTCACCTACGCTGTTGAAAAGTTTATTTTTGTGTGTTGTTATGATTTCGGCAACGCCGGAACCCACAACACCGTGTCCCATAATAGCAATTGACACCATTTTTTATCATTCCTTTCAGGATATGTTTATTTATTTGGTAATTGACTTTTCAGTCAGAATAATTTAATTGACTAAAGCGTTACTCGGCACTGCTTCCGCCTGAATGCTCACCGCCGCCGGCTTGGCTGTTGCCGGATTGGTTATTATCGCCCTCATTGCCGCCATCGGGCTTATCCTCTCCGCCGGAACTGCTTTCGCCTGAATGTTCGCCTTGAGAGGAACCGGAGGAGTTAGAAGATGATTCACTGCCGCTGCTGTGGTTGTTTTCACCGCCTGCGTTGTTTTCGCCGGAAGAACTGCCGGAATGTTCACTGCCGTTTTCTTCATTATTATTTTCGGTGTCTTTATCGTCATCATCTTCGACATATGAACCGTAGCCGGGCATATTATCCTCTGTGTAATAACCCACATATGAGCTTGAGCCTGATGATAGAATCTGACCGCTTGATGGTGAATAATACTCTTCAACTATTCCGCCCGGTTTGTCAAATTCTTTTTGCTCCTTGTCCTTCAAATATTCGGACATTACCTTGGCGAAGGTTGTGGTTGCAACCCTCTGACCGTTTACGGAAATAGTCTGAGGAGTATCAAAGCCTGTCCATATTGCAAGAGTTGCATAAGGCGACATACCGCAGAACCAGGAGTCTTTGTCTTCGTCGGTGGTACCTGTTTTACCGATAATGTCCCAGCCTGAAATCCTTGCCAAGCCTGCGTTTGTATTTGTGGAGTGAGTTATGTTATAGTGAAGCAGTCTGTTCATTATATAGGCTGTTTCCGGTGAGTAAGCCTGCTTTGGAACATTATCCTGAGGACTTAATATAATGTTGTCCTCTGCGTCTGTTACATAATAGTAGGTATAAGGTTCATAGTACAAGCCGCCGTTGCCCATATAGTTGTAAGCCGCAGCCATTTCTCTGACTGTTACACCGCCTGTAAGACCGCCGATTGACAGTCCGCCGGTGTTGGTGCGGTCGTTTTCGTCAAGATGAGTAAAGCCCTGAAAGGTTACAACCTGGTCATAAGCGTTTGTTGTGCCTATCATATCCATAACCTGAACGGCAGTACCGTTTGAAGAAATTTCTATTGCATCGGGGAGAAGCATCTGACCTCTGTATCCTGAGTACCAGTTGTTAGGACCTGATACATACTGTCCGTCAACAACCTTGTATTTTTCAAGGGGTGCGTCGTTAACAAAGGAAGAAAAATACAATTGTTTATGTTCAATTGCATACGAATAAACAACAACCGGCTTGATTGAAGAACCCGGCTGAAGAACAGAATCGGTAGCTCTGTTAAACAGCATATTGCCAGTTTTTTTGTTTGAACTGCCCACAGTGGCAATTACTCTTCCGTCAAGTCCA
>CAMFFI010000062.1 GCA_945949625.1 uncultured bacterium
ATTCACCTGTAATTGTCCAGTTGTATGGCTGCCATGAACCGTTGCAAGCAAATTTTACTTCATATCCGTTATCAGCAGGAATATCTGTATATGTGATTTCCCAGATACCTTGCTCAACTTCTGTCATCTTGTTGACTTCTGCCGCAGGATTCCAGTTTTCACCGTTCAACCATGCACCGTCACCGTTACCTGCTGCTGTGATGTATTCAAATTTCCATGCTCCAATACCGTCTGATTCTACTGCAATTGCCTTTGAATCTGAATTGAAGTAAACTGTTACATCTGCTGCTTTTGTAAGATTTATAGGGAAGTTTCCGCCGTCTTTACCCCAGCAGTTTGTCCATGTTCCGTCTGTAATCTTAAATGCATATGAACCGGCTGCTATACCGCTAAATGTTACTGAGTAATCATATGAAGCTGAGTCATATGTATATTCGCCCTTTGTGAGTGCTACGCCTGAAGCATTCCATGCAACGCCTACAAGACCTTCGTCACCGGCAATATAATATTTTGTTTCGGGAACTGTTGTAGGTTCTTCTGTTGTTGGCTCTTCTGTTGTTGGCTCTTCTGTTGTAGGTTCTACTGTTGTAGGCTCAACTGTTGTAGGTTCAACTGTTGTAGGTTCTACTGTTGTTGGCTCAACTGTTGTTGGTTCAACTGTTGTTGGCTCTTCTGTTGTTGGCTCTTCTGTTGTAGGCTCTTCTGTAGTAGGTTCTTCTGTAGTAGGTTCTTCTGTAGTAGGTTCTTCTGTTGTAGGTTCTTCTGTTGTAGGTTCTTCTGTTGTAGGTTCTTCTGTTGTTTCAGGCTCTGTTGTTTCAGGCTCAGTCGTAACCGGCTCTGTCGGAACAATTTCAGCAATAACTAACTGAATGTATGTTGCATCGCAAACGTCAATGACACCGTCTTTTGTATAGTCTGCAACAGAAAGGTCCAAATCATTTTCTGAAATAAGTTCAGCAAGATAGGACTGAATTGTTGTAGCATCACTAACTGTTAATGCACCGTCACCGTCAACATCACCTAATAGCTTATTATCAGGTGGTACCGGTTCATTGTCTGTTGTCGCAGAAACGCTTGAAACTGCAACAACACACATACTCATAATCAATGCAATTGATAAAAAAACACTGATTATCTTGTTTGTACGTTTTTTGAACATAAATTAATCCTCCTTAAAATAAAGTTACGGTATATAACCTTATGTATATTATATAAAATCACTCCTTAAAATTCAAGCAAATTATAAAATTTGATTATTTTTCTTTATTTTTTGACATTTTGACGTTTTTTAACGCCAAGATTTAGTAATTTTAACAATAAAATTATTATATAAGTAAAAACGATGTTTCTTTTCAGTAAGTAATTTTTCATAACTCTCCATACATAAGAAGTACAGTGCCTCAACACGCAATTCAATCATACAGATTGATATTACAAAACCTATTTTGCCAGACTGCTTAGGAAAATTTTACTATAAAGAAAAAAGACAACCACAAGGGTTGTCATAATGCTACTTAATTTAAATTTAATTGCTTAAGTTTTTTTGCCAATAACGAAACCGGAAGTCCTACCACATTAAAATAATCGCCGCAGATGCTTTTTACAAAAAGCGAGCCTTTGCCCTGTATTCCGTATGCTCCGGCTTTATCAAACGGCTCTCCCGTTGCAATATAAGAATTAATCTCCATATCCGACAGCGGATAAAACTCTACCTCTGTTTCACTTTTAAAGGAAATTTCTCTGTCTTTATCAACGATGCAACAGCCTGTTATAACCTTATGCTTTTTGCCGCTTAAAGCTTTCAGCATTTTCTTTGCGTCTTCTGAATTTTTCGGCTTGCCCAACACACAATTATTGTTAATCACTACCGTATCACAGCCAATTATAACGCTGTCGGGATTTGATTTCAGTACGTCTGTTGCCTTTAACCGTGCAAGATAAACAGGTACCTGCTCAGGCTGAATATTTTCGGGGACAATTTCCTCTGCACTTGACGGAACACAGAGAAAATCCTCTGTAATAACCTTCATAAGCTCCTGACGTCTTGGAGATTTTGACGCAAGTATAAGTTTCTTCATACCGTCACCCATTACATCCCAGTATTTTTTCAGCGTTTTCAATACGCTCTTTTGAAGGAGGATTGATGCCCTTTAGCTGATAATCAATAACAAGCTCCTGCCATTTATATTCACCTAAAGAATGATATGGAAGAACCTCTACCCTATCTACGTTATTAAGTGAAGAAATAAAGTCCCTTAACTGATAAAGGTATTCGTCGTTATCGGTGATTTTTGGAACAAGTACATGGCGTATCCACATCGGCTTTTGAATTTTTGAAAGGTACATAGCCATTTCAAGAATATTTTTATTGTCAAAGCCTGTAAGTCTTTTGTGTTCATCAGAATTTATATGCTTTATATCAAGCATTACCAAATCAGTGAATTTCATTAATTCATTAAATTTATCATAAAAAGGATTTGCAGACGTAAACGGATTGCCGGAGGTATCGAGAACTGTGTTTATTCCCTTTTCTTTTGCCTTTTTGAAAAAATCAATTAAAAAGTCAATCTGTAAAAGAGGTTCGCCGCCGCTTACGGTTATACCTCCTTTGTCGCCCCAATAGCTTTTATAACGAAGCGCTTTTTTTAAAAGCTCGTCAGAGGTAATCCACTGACCTTTTTGGGGAAACCATGTATCCGGATTATGGCAGTATTTGCAACGCATTTTGCACCCCTGCATAAAAACTACAAACCGAACACCCGGACCGTCAACAGAACCGAAGCTTTCGGTTGAATGAATTAACCCTAAACCGCTGTATTTATTTTCCAAAATATTCCCTCCTAAGCAAAAGCCTCTCCTTTCGGAGAGGCATATTAATTACATTACCTTATGACAGGTTCTTGAAATAACGTCAAGCTGCTGTTCCTTTGTAAGGTCAATGAACTTAACGGCATATCCCGATACACGAATCGTAAAGTTTGCATACTCTTCCTTTTCGGGGTGATTCATAGCGTCAATAAGTTTTTCTGTTCCGAACACATTTACGTTAAGATGATGTGCACCCTGATTGAAGTAACCGTCCATTACGTTTACAAGGTTGTTTATTCTTTCATCTTCGCTGTGACCTAATGCTTCGGGACTGATTGTCTGTGTATTTGAAATTCCGTCAAGCGCATATTCATATGGAAGCTTTGCAACTGAATTAAGGGAAGAAAGCAATCCGTTCTTTTCTGCGCCGTAGCTGGGATTAGCACCCGGCGACAAAGGCTCGCCTGCTTTTCTGCCGTCAGGCAAGGAGCCTGTTGCTTTTCCGTAAACAACATTAGAAGTAATTGTAAGAATTGATGTTGTAGGCTCGGAATTTCTGTAAGTATGATGCTTCTTGATTTTTGAAAGGAAGGTTTTAAGGAGCCATACTGCTATTTCATCAGCACGGTCATCATCGTTTCCGTATCTTGGGAAATCACCCTCTGTTTCATAGTCAACAACAATACCGTCTTCGTCACGGATTGTTTTAACCTTTGCATATTTAATTGCTGAAAGTGAATCAACAACGTGTGAAAATCCAGCAATACCTGTTGCAAAGGTTCTTCTTACATCTGTATCTATAAGCGCCATCTCTGCGGCTTCGTAATAGTACTTATCGTGCATATACTGAATCAGGTTAAGAGCGTTTACATAAATATCTGCAAGCCAATCCATCATTGAATCAAACTTTTTCATAACCTCGTCATAGTCAAGATATTCAGAAGTAATCGGTCTGTACTCAGGTCCTACCTGCACCTTTGTCTTTTCATCAATACCGCCGTTTATTGCATAAAGCAAGCACTTTGCAAGATTTGCCCTTGCTCCGAAGAACTGCATCTCTTTACCTGTTTGAGTAGCTGAAACACAGCAGCAGATTGAATAATCATCGCCCCATACAGGACGCATTACATCATCATTCTCATACTGGATTGAGCTTGTTCTGATTGAAATATCGGCCGCATATTTTTTAAAGTTTTCCGGAAGTCTTGAAGAATACAGCACAGTAAGATTAGGCTCCGGTGAAGGTCCCATATTTTCAAGGGTATGAAGAAAACGGAAGTCGGTTTTTGTTACCATTGAACGTCCGTCTATACCAAGACCTGCAACCTCGAGAGTTGCCCATACCGGGTCGCCTGAAAACAGCTCGTTATATGACGGAATTCTTGCAAATTTAACCATTCTGAATTTCATTACAAGATGGTCTATAAGCTCCTGTGCCTCTTTTTCTGTTAAAACTCCGTTTTTAATATCTCTCTGAATATAAATATCAAGAAATGTTGAAATTCTGCCAACGCTCATTGCGGCGCCGTTCTGGGTTTTAATTGCGGCAAGATAGCCGAAGTAAAGCCATTGTACTGCTTCTTTTGCATTTTTTGCAGGCTTGGAAATATCAAAGCCATAGCTTTCCGCCATTTTTTTCATCTGACCTAAAGCACGGTACTGGTCAGAAATTTCTTCTCTTAAACGGATAATGTCAGATGTCATTGAACCGCTTCCGCAGTTTTCAAAGTCCTTAGCCTTGCTCTCCATAAGATAATCAATACCGTAAAGAGCAACACGTCTGTAATCGCCTACAATACGGCCTCTGCCATAGGTGTCCGGAAGTCCTGTGATAACCTTGTTGTGACGTGCTTTTCTGATTTCAGGAGTATAGCAATCGAAAACGCCCTGATTATGTGTTTTGTGATACTCAGTAAAGATTTTATGAAGTTCAGGGTCGGGAGTATAGCCGTATGTTGTGCAAGCCTCTTCAGCCATTTTTATGCCGCCAAAAGGCATAAAAGCTCTCTTTAAAGGCTTGTCCGTCTGTAATCCTACAACCTGCTCCAAATCCTTGTATTCATCACAAATATAGCCGGGCTTGTGGGATGTAATTGTAGAAACAATGTGTGTATCCATATCAAGAACGCCGCCTTTTGCACGTTCTTCTTTCTGAAGCTCCTGGAGCTTGCCCCAAAGCTTATCTGTTGCATCTGTTGCAGGCTCAAGGAATGATTCATCACCGTCATATGGAGTGTAGTTATTCTGAATGAAGTCTCTCATATTGACTTCTTCTCTCCAAAGAGTGCCTTCAAAACCGTTCCATTGTTCAAAATTTTTCATATAAACCTCCAAATTAACTTATCCAAATTTCCTATTTATCTAATTCACATAATGTTAATTTTTTAACACAGTTAGTATATCATTTACTCATATCTTTTTCAATATTAATAATTACCAAAAAACTTCCCACAAAAAAGAATAAATAGTAATAAATACTAATTTTTTGTAACGTAACTATATATTGTTATAATAATATGTATTTTTTAGACTAAAGCCCTATATGTTGGCATATATCGCTGTATAAAATTTTCTTTAATGTATTGTTTTTCCTTCTTTCAATGCATTATGCTCGGAGCTTATTTCATTATAGAGTTTTGAGGAGGTAAAAAGAGAATTATGTTCTGTAAGCACGGCTTTAAGAGCCACAGGAGCCTTAGCTGAGCTTAACCTTTTCAAGAAATCATTAAGCATCTGTCTGCTGAAATTTGCAATTAAGAGCATTTCATCATTAAAATCAGAAAAATCGTCTGAGTTTTCAGCAGATTTTGACTCTAATAAATCGCAAATTCTTAAAGAATATTCGCTTTTTTCAACAGATTTAAAAGGAATATTCATTTTGTGGCAAATCATTTTGATTTTTGCACCCTTGGAATTTTGAAGATTATACATTAGCACAATGGGATAGTTCATATTATCACCTTTAAACATCATTTTTGTTAATTATATCAAAGTCGGTTTATAGAAACAAGATTTACCAAAAAATAAATTATAGTTTGTTCAAATATCCTCTTATAAACATATGCGTATTAAAAGACCTTGAGGTTGTCCAAAAAAACAGATAAAAGATTTTGTAATATTGTAGGGCGGGATGCCAACATCACGCCGCACAAATTTCTAATAGTAATTTTGTTTTTTATGCTTGATTCTTTCATTTCGGTATGAACGACTGACATACCCACATACCGCCGTTAGCAATTGATATTTCGGCGGCTTGTGGGTACGGCAGTCGCCCATACCCCCTCAATCCCCCTATGAGGGGGCAGAAACAAGCCGCACTACCAATAATTCTGAAACGTTTTCCTGCATTAACGGACAGCCGCAAGGGCTGTCCCTACTGCATAAATCTTTTCTATGGCGGAGAGAAGGTACCTTCCTATAAGGAAATACATTCTTCTCGTTGACTGCTGTGTCTTGCCTTGTGATACCTTCCTTCTTCACTACGGGCTAAAAACGTCACGCTGTGACGTTTTCTTTACGCCCTTTCGAATCCCCTTTTATTTGTATATGTATAAAAAAACAGGCACAACATAAATTGTGCCTGTTTTTTATGGCGGAGAGAAGGTACCTTTCTATAAGGAAATACCTTCTTCTCGTTGACTGCTGTGTCTTGCCTTGGAATGCCTTCCTTCTTCGCTACGGGCTAAAAACGTCACACTGTGACGTTTTCTTTACGCCCTTTCGAATCCCCTTTTATTTGTATATGTATAAA
>CAMFFI010000063.1 GCA_945949625.1 uncultured bacterium
GGGAGGCAAGAATAAAAGCATATAGGTTATGCAGTATTAGCGGATAATGTGTAGTAACAACCCTTGCGGCTGTCCCTACTGATTGCTTCTTTATGTTTAATAAACCGTAACATCATAATTACAAAGGCATAAAAATATCCCGCACTTTTAAAGTGCGGGATTTGTTTTTGCATTATCGGGTTCGTAGATTAGTCCTTTTTACCCTTGTAGGTTGTGTGCCAGATATCCTTAGCATATTCAAGAATAGCACGGTCAGAGCTGAACATTCCTGCGTTTGCTACGTTCTTTAAGCACTTTTCGCCAAAGAGAAGTCTGTTTGAATAATCAGCGTTAGCCTTAATCTTAGCGTCAACATAAAGAGGAAGGTCATAAATTACAAAGTAATGGTCCGGAGCATGCCATGAAGCACCGTCAAGGAGTGCCTTGTGAAGCTCTGCAAAGCTGCCCTCGCCCTGAGCACCGTTGTCACTGAAGGTACCGTCAACAAGTGTGTCGATAACACGCTTAATTTCAGGATTTGCCTCGTAAATAGCTCTTGGGTTGTAGCCTTCTGCCTTAAGTCTGTCAATATCCTCAACTCTTGCGCCGAAGATATACTCGTTTTCTTCGCCTGCCTGCTCTGCAATTTCAATGTTTGCACCGTCATATGTGCCCAGTGTAACTGCACCGTTAAGCATAAACTTCATATTACCTGTACCTGAAGCCTCAAGACCTGCTGTTGAAGTCTGCTCTGAAATATCAGCGGCAACAACGATTTTTTCAGCGTAAGATACGTTATAGTTGGAAACAAAGTAAACCTGAAGCTTGTCCTTTGTATCAGGGTCATTGTTTACAAGCTTAGCAATTTCGTTGATATATTTGATAATAGCCTTAGCTCTTGCATAACCGGGAGCAGCCTTAGCACCGAAGATGAATGCTGTTGGGTTCCAGTTAGGCAGCTTGCCGTCCTTAAGCTTGAAGTAAATATCCATAATGGAGAAAGCGTTAAGGAGCTGTCTCTTATATTCGTGCAAACGCTTAACCTGAACGTCAAAGATGAAGTCAGGGTTTACATCGAAGTTGTCCATTTTCTTCATATAAGCTGCAAGCTGTTTTTTCTTTGTCTTTTTAATCTTATTAAATTCCTTGATTGAAGCGTCGTCAATCTGGTCGTTAAGCTTTGAAAGCTTTGAAAGATCTGTTTCCCAGCCCTTGCCCACACGTTCAGTAATAAACTTGGCAAGCTCAGGGTTGCAAAGACCGAGCCATCTGCGCTGTGTGATACCGTTTGTTTTGTTCTGGAATCTTTCGGGATAAACCTCGTACCAATCTTTAAGAACGTCGTCCTTGAGGATTTCTGTATGAAGCTTAGCAACACCGTTTACATAAACGGAAGCATATGTTGCAAGTCTTGCCATATGAACTGCGTTGTCAGCAATTATACGCATCTGATGAATTTTATCATCGGAAAGTCCCTTGCCCTTAAGCTCGTGATATTCCTTTTCGTTGATTCTTTCAATGATTGAATAAACCTCGGGAATAACGTCACGCATAAGGTCAATGCTCCATTTTTCAAGAGCCTCTGCAAGAACGGTGTGGTTTGTATAGTTAAAGGTACGTCTTGCAATTTCAAAAGCCTCGTCAAAGCTTAAGCCTTCAAGCTGGAACAAACGAACAAGCTCTGGAATACATACAACAGGGTGTGTATCGTTAAGCTGAATTGTGTTTTCCTCTGCAAAATGACTGAAGTCGTTGCCGTGCTTTGCCTTGTAACGGCTCATAATATCCTGAAGTGAAGCAGAGCAGAAGAAATACTGCTGTTTTAAACGAAGAACCTTTCCTTCGTGAGAGTTATCGTTAGGATAAAGAACCTTAGTGATGTTTTCAGCGTCGTTTTTAGCTTTAACAGCAGCGTCATAGTGACTGTTGTTGAATTCTGTGAAGTTAAATTCGTCAACTGCCTCTGCCTGCCACAGACGAAGAGTATTGATGTTCTTTGTGCCGTAGCCGATAACAGCCATATCATAAGGAACAGCCTTAACTGTTTGTGTTCTGAAGGATACTGTAACAGCCTGATCCTCTCTGCGAATGCACCAAGGATCTTCAAAACGCTGCCAGTCATCGGCAACCTCAACCTGATAGCCGTCTTTAATAAGCTGTTTGAAAAGACCGTATTTGTAGCGGATTCCGTAGCCGTCAAGAGGAACCTCCTGAGTAGCGGCACTGTCAAGATAGCAAGCGGCAAGACGTCCAAGACCGCCGTTACCTAAAGCTGCGTCGTCAATGTCTTCAAAAACATTAATGTCAATGCCTTTTCTCTTGAGCATAGCTTTTGTTTCATCTAAGGCGCCGATGCAGTAAAGATTGTTATAAATCATACGGCCCATAAGAAATTCTGCTGAAAAATAGTAAGCTCTTCTTGATTCAGCGTGTTTTTTCTTACTTCTTGCCCAGTTGTCTGCAATTTCGCCCATTACAGCCTTGCCTAAAGCAAGATGAAGCTGTGAAGGGGTAAGGTTTTCAGGCTTATCACAGTACATTTCTTTGGCTGTAAGTTTAAGATTTTCCATAATGTTACCCATTGTAATCAATCCTCCATGCGTCCGTATTTTTCAGACATACATTTTAATTTATGTGACAGCTCTTTGGTGAGAGCTTTTTTATCAATTCTCCAAACCCAGTTTCCCCCCAGGGTAGAAGGAACGTTCATTCTTGCCTCTGTGCCAAGGCCGAGAATATCCTGAATCTGAATAATTGCATAATTTGCTTTACTTTCATAAGCAGTTCTGATAAGTCCCCAGTTAAAGGGTTCGTCCTCTGCCATTTTGCAGTAGCTTCTTGCATACTCAATGTCGCTTTCCTTTGCGGTAGAAAGCCAGCCCATTAAGGTGTCGTTGTCGTGAGTGCCTGTATAAACAACGCAGTTTTCCGTATAGTTGTGGGGAAGATAATCGTTTTCCTCATCACTGTCAAATGCAAATTCAAGCACCTTCATACCCGGATAGCCGCTGTCCTTTAAAAGCTGTGTAACACCGGGAGTTAAGGTTCCCAGGTCTTCGGCTACAATAGGAATATCGCCTATTGTTTCACGCATTTTTTCAAAAAATTCAATGCCCGGGCCCTCTTTCCATTCGCCGTCAATAGCGTTTTCGGCAGGGAAAGGAATAGCATAGTAGCTGTCAAAAGCTCTGAAGTGGTCGATTCTTGTAATATCAAACAGCTTTGACGCAGCTTTGATACGTTCAAACCACCATTCATAATCGGTAGCCTTAAGATAATCCCAGTCATAAAGCGGATTGCCCCAAAGCTGACCTGTTTCAGAGAAGTAATCGGGAGGACAGCCGGCAACGCAAACCGGATCTCCGTCGTCATACAGCCAGAACACCTCAGGATTTGCCCAGGTGTCGGCGCTGTCCATTGCAACGTAAATAGGCATATCGCCTAAAATCTTAATGCCCAGACCGTTTACATAGGCGCGGAAACTTTCCCACTGCTCGTAAAACTTAAACTGAACGAATTTCCAGAAATCAATGTCGTCCTTTAATCTGCGCTCATATCTTCTTACAGCGGCTTCCTCGTGCATACGAATTTCGTCGTCTTCCCATTCGGTCCAGGCTTTCATATCGTTTTGCTTTTTAACAGCCATATAGAGAGCGTAGTTTTTCAGCCACTTGCTGTTTTTTCTTTTAAAGCGTTTGAATTCAGTCTGGTCCTTTTGTTTAAAGTTGTCATAAGCAATTTTCAAAACCTGAAAGCGGCTGTTGTAAATTTTTTCATAATCAACTTTAAAGTCATCATCGCCCCAGTCAAACTTTTTGATTTGAGCCTTTGTCAAAAGACCTTCTTCGCAGAGCATATCCAAATCAATCATATATGGATTGCCTGCATAGGTTGAAAAGGACTGATAGGGTGAATCGCCGTAGCTTGTAGGGCCTACGGGAAGAATCTGCCAGATTTTCTGACCTGATTTTTTCAGAAAATCAGCAAACTTACGAGCTTCTTTGCCTATTGTGCCGATACCGTAAGGAGAAGGCAAAGAGGTTATTGGCATAAGAATGCCTGCAACTCGAGCCATAAAATCAACTCCGTTTTTAAAATATTAAATTTTCTATATAAATAACGAAAAATTATTTCTATGATAAATTGCTATACATCCGCAGTTTGGTAATTATTTTAACATATTTATTACCAATTGGCAATAGTTTATTTTACAATTAATTTACAGCTCTGTGCGCAGAACTTTATATAAAGCAATCTGAGAGGCAAGCTCTCTGACTTTTTGTCGGTTATTCCTGCCATTTTCGTTTAATAAGGTCTTAAAAGCACAGCAGCAGTCTTTAGTATATAAGCCGATATATACAAGTCCTACAGGCTTTTCGACTGTGCCGCCTGTTGGCCCTGCAATTCCCGTTGTTGATACGCCTATGTCTGCATTTGCAGCCAAAGCCGCACCCTTTGCCATTTCCACTGCACACCGGGCGGATACTGCACCGTATTTTTCAAGAGTTTCCTCCGATACTCCCAGAATTTTGTGCTTGATAAAGTTTGCATAGGAACATACTCCAAAGTCAAATACCTCAGATGCGCCTGAAATTTCTGTTATTTTTTTTGAAATCAATCCTCCCGTACAGCTTTCGGCTGTGGCAAGCTTCAAGCTGTTTTCCTTTAACCTTTCTACAACAAGCCTTTGCAAATCACAGCCGTTTATATGTTCGGTTTTTAATATATGGTCAAAGGATTTTTCTGTTATCGTTTCCATTATTATCCTCCGTATGCGCTTTATATAAATATTTTAAATAAAGGTTTTATTTCAAACTATGACCTATGCTATATTTTAACATTGAAGGTTATTTATTGCAATATGAAAAAGATTCTGTTATATTAAAAGAAAAGAGATTAAAACAAAGACGGTGTTAAAATGGCATGGTTTTTTACTGATGAAAATATTTCAGCCGAGGATTATATAATATCCGGTGAAAACGCAAGGCATATTGAAAAAAGCCTTAGAATGAAACCCGGGGAAGAGCTGACTCTCTGCACTCCCGATATGACTCAGTGCAATTGCGAAATAACACGGATTGCTCCCGGACAGGTGTTCGTAAAGGTCAGGGAAAGGTTTCCCTGCAAAAACGAACCCGACGTTAAAATAACGCTTTATCAGGCTTTGCCCAAAGGGGATAAAATGGATTACATTGTTCAGAAATGCGTTGAGCTGGGAGTAAGCAGAATAGTTCCCGTAATTTCATCAAGATGTATTTCACGTCCCGACGAAAAATCCCTGAAAAAGAAAACAGAGCGCTGGCAGAAAATCGCCTTGCAGGCGGCTATGCAGTCAAGGAGAGGCATTATACCTCAAGTGGAAAAGGCGGTTTCCTTCGAGCAGGCAGTACAAGGAGCTGATAACAGCCTGAACATTATATTTTACGAATGCGGCGGAGAAAGCGTAAGCTCCGTTATAAATGATAAGTTTGATACCATAGGAATGTTTATAGGCAGTGAGGGCGGCTTTGAAGAAAAAGAGGTACAGTCCGTTCTTGATAAAGGCGGAAAAGCCGCTACCTTAGGCAGAAGAATTTTAAGGGCGGAAACAGCTCCCCTTGCGGCACTTTCGATTATTATGTATCAGACGGGAAACTTTGACTGATAAAATTAAAAGGAAAAGAGGCTTTAAAATGATAGGAATTATATGCGCTTTAAAAATAGAGGTTGAGGGTATTCAGAAAATGATGACGGACGCAAGCACCAAGGAATATGCAAGAATGTCCTTTACAAAGGGTACAATCGGCAAACATCAGGTTGTAGCCGTTGAGTGCGGAATAGGCAAGGTTAATGCGGCCGTATGCGCACAGGTTATGATAGACTTGTTCAAGCCTGATGTGATTATTAACAGCGGAATTGCTGGCGCCTTGTGCGATGAAGTTTCCATAGGCGATATTGTGGTTGCAAGAGACGTTGTTCAGCACGATATGGACGGTACGGCTATGGGAGACCCTCCGGGAGAAATCTGGTTTAATGACGAAAAGAAAATTGCAATTGAAGCAGATGAAAAGGTAAGCAAAGCTTTGTATAACGCTTGCCTAAGCCTTGAAAATACAAAAACCATAATGGGCAGAATTGCCACAGGAGATGTATTTGTTGCGGCTGTTGAAAAGCGTTTGTCCATCGGAAAAACCTTCAGCGCTCACGCCTGCGAAATGGAGGGCGGCGCCATAGGTCAGGTTTGTTACAGAAACGGTGTGCCCTTCGGAATTATACGCAGTATTTCCGACGACATAAATCAAAATGAATTTATGGACTTTGAAAAATTCCGTCTGCTTGCCAGCGAAAAATCAATAAAAGCAATAGCAGGATTTATGGAAAATTATGACTGAGGTTTAAGAATATTACTGCGTGTTTAGGCGCACAATTTCGGTAGGGACAGCCGCAAGGGTTGTCCCTACACATTGTCAGCAAATACCGCATAACCTATATTCTTTTATTCTTGCCTCCCTCTGATGAGGGAGGTGGCAAAACGAAGTTTTGACGGAGGGAGAGAAA
>CAMFFI010000064.1 GCA_945949625.1 uncultured bacterium
TAAAGGCATACGAAGTGAAACGATGCTTCACTTTCTCGCACAAAACGAAATATATGTTTCCAGCGGAAGCGCCTGTGCAAAAGGCAAGCCCAGCCACGTTTTAAGCGCTATGGGAGTAAGCCGTGATTCGGCGGACAGCGCTTTGCGCATAAGCTTTTCAAAATACAACACAAAGGACGACATCGACGTTCTGGCAAAATATATAGAACAGGGCATACAAAGCCTTGCAAAAAAATAATAATCGGAAGGTAATATATGAAAGAAGTAATTTTAATTAAAGACGGTGAAATCGCCCTTAAAGGTCTTAACCGAAAAGCCTTTGAGGATGTGCTGAGAAAAAATATAAAATCCGCTCTGTACGGACTGGGAAGATTTGAGATAACCTCCGCCCAGTCAACCATATATGTAAAGCCTCTGTCAGAGGACATTGACCTTGACGAGGCTTGCGACAGAATCTCAAGGGTTTTCGGCATTGTAGCCTTTTCAAGAGCAGGAGTTTGCAATAAGGATATGGAGGAAATTCTCAGCTTTGCACCGGAATATCTTTCTTCTCAGCTTGAGGAGGTTAAAACCTTTAAGGTTGAGGCAAAGCGTTCAGACAAAAAATTTCCTTTTAAATCCCCGGAAATCTGCCGTGAATTAGGCGGAAAAATTCTTGAAAAATTCCCTCATCTGTCCGTTGACGTTCACAATCCCGATTTAACCGTTACAGTTGAGGTCAGGGATTTCGGAACATATATACACACCAACCCTTTAAGAGGCGCAGGCGGAATACCTGTCGGAACAGGCGGAAACGCAGTTATTTTAATCAGCGGAGGAATCGACTCCCCCGTAGCCGCATATATGATGGCAAAAAGAGGGGTAAAGCTTACGGCTGTGCATTTTGCAAGTCCTCCCTACACCAGTGAACGCGCCGAACAAAAAGTTGTAAAGCTTTTGAAAAAGGTAAGCCGTTACAGCGGACCTATGACAATGTTCACCGTTCCCTTTACGAAAATTCAGGAAACAATTAAGGATAAATGTCCCGAAGAGCTTTTCACAATTATTATGAGACGTCTTATGATGGAAATTTCCGAAAGAATTGCCCGCGACAACGACTGCTCCGCTTTAATAACCGGCGAAAGCTTAGGTCAGGTTGCAAGCCAGACAATTCACGCCATTGGCTGTACTGACGAAGCAACCGATATGGTAGTATTCAGGCCTCTTATCGGTATGGACAAACAGGAAATAATTGATATTTCATACAAAATAGATACCTTTGAAACATCTATTGAACCTTACGAGGACTGCTGTACCGTTTTCACTCCAAAGCATCCGAGAACAAGACCGATTCTTAAGTATGTTAAACAGGCACAGGAAAGTGCAGGCTTTGAAGCTATGATTGAAGAGGCATTACAGAATCTGAAAGTTACTTACATCAATCAAAAGGAGGACTAAATTATGGATATAGAAGTTTTCTCTCTTCGTTCAAGTGAAGAAGACATTAAGTCCGTAAGCAGCAATCTGAAAGAAATTTCCGACGAGCTTGCCAAAGACGGCTTTAAAATAAAATATAAAACTGAAGTTGATTTAAACAAGCAGCGCATTAAAAAAGCTCTCGACACTTGTGCTGCATCTGAAAGCAAGCCGGACCTGATTGTGGTTACAAACGCTTTAACCACCCGTGACAGCTCCTCTTTCAAGGCTTTGTTTGCAGACATTATCGCAGGGTATGAGGATACAATTCAGGACCCGCCTCCGAAAAAGTCTAAAAAATCAAAAAAGAAGAATGAATTCGACCTGTCGGATACTTACACCCAAGAACCAAAATATTTTATAAAAAAAGTCAAGATATTTTCTCTCGGCAACCTGGGAAAAGACTATAAGGGATACTGCTTTACATACAAGGGAATACGCATTGTAGCTTTGCCGAAAACATCTTTAACAGGCAAAACCATTTCAGAGCTGTTTTACGAAAGCGTTTTGCTTGCCACACAGATTTTTGACGCAAATGAAGAAAAATACCCCGGGGGCTTGAATTTAATAGAGGGCAAGCCAAAGAAAAAAAGCCTTGCAAAAAGAATATTTCCCTGCAAGGAAGATTCAAAGAAAGAAAAAACAAGAAAAAGCGTTTCTCTGCTTGCGTTCTGCGTTTTCTTCGTAACGGCTGTTTTACTGCTTTATAATCTGGTATTCCTGCCAATGCAGAACAACGCCATTCAAAGTGAAATTCAAACCATTTTCTATGACGGTAATAACAACGGCGCCGAACAGGGCGGAACCGATATTAAAACTAAGGACTGGAACGCTCTCAAAGAAATAAACAGCGATATTATAGGCTGGATTAAGCTTGACAACACAGTTATAGATTATCCTGTTTTGTGGGCAAAGGACGATAACGAAAACTATCAGTACTACCTTAACCAC
Organism: uncultured bacterium; assembly: GCA_945949625.1. GTDB lineage: Bacteria > Bacillota > Clostridia > Oscillospirales > Acutalibacteraceae > Ruminococcoides. The sequence continues at coordinate 2,407 of CAMFFI010000064.1, forward strand.
AATTACAAAAAGGATTACAGCGGTTACGGAAGTATTTTTCTGGATTACCGCTGCACAAAGGGTACCGACAGCAAAAATATTGTTTTGCACGGTCATCATATGAATGACGGCAGTATGTTCGGAAATCTTCTTAAATACGGCACAACCTCAGGCGACCTTGATTTTTACAAGGAAACGCCTACCATAACCTTTGATACGCCAGAGGGAGACGCAACCTACAAGATAATTTCCGTTTTTAAAACCAACTCCCTGTCATCGCACGGTGAATTTTTCAATTATATGATTGGAAACTTTAATTCGGATTCCGAGTTTATGAATTTTGTATACAATATTAAGATTCGCTCGCTGTTTAACTGCCCCGTAACTGTTAACGAGGACGATACCCTGCTTACGCTTTCCACCTGCTCCTATGAGTTTTCCGAATTCAGAACAGTTGTTGTTGCGCGAAAGGTAAGAATCGGAGAAGACCCAAGCGTTGACGTTTCAAAAGCCTCTTTAAACAAAAATGCCGTTTGGCCTGAGGTTTATTATTCCAGATACGGCGGTACAAGACCGGAGGTTACAACCTTTAAAACAGAATATAAAAAGGGCAACATTGATTGGTATGACGGTTCCGATGACCCCACAAAGCTCAAGGGTAAAGAAGAAGCTCCAACAGAAGCTCCCACAACAGAGCCGACCACAAATTCAAAGGGAGAAACCAATCCTCCTCCGGCAACACAGGCGCCTACCGTACAGAAATTCACCGTTAAGTTCACCGACTTTGACGGTAATATAATAAGCACACAGCAGGTTGAAAAAGGAAAAGCCGCAACTCCACCGGACAATCCGGTAAAGGAAAGCGACGGTTATTATAACTATGTATTCAAAGGCTGGCAGCTTGATTATTCAAATGTTCAGGCGGATATGATAATAGCTCCTAACTTTGAGGCTGTGCCAATATATCAATAGTACATCGGAGAATAAAATGAATTGTGAATTAATATTTTATTTAGCTAAAAAAACAAGTATGTGCGAAAGAGTTTTAAAAAAACAGCTCACAAGCTTTAACATCAACTTAGGCAAAACATTTTTTTCAACCGGTTCTATTCAGCTTGGAACATTGCTCTGTGATACATTCAAGCACTGTAATCTTTGCTTTATTGTGGGCGGTCTTGAATTTTCAGACAGACAGGGCATAAAAAATGTTCTTTCAAAGGCATTGGCTTATGAAACCTTAGATGATATGAAAAAAATCGAAAACCCAAACAATTATCAGGACGGTTATGTTTTCAGAGCAGGCAGTCAGCTTTTAATTGTTCTCCCCGATGAACCTGACGACATTTCGGCAATGCTTAAATCGCCGTTAAAGGAATACCTTATGGACTTTGCCGAAAACAGCAAGATATAGCACAAAGCCTATGTCATTCAATAAGGTATCGGAACAGCAGCCGAGTACCTCGACACGCAATTCGGGCAGACAGTTTGTACTGACTGTAACCTTTTATACCCGAGCGCAACCGAGCAATTTCCTATAATGTAAAAAAACACCGCTCTCAAGTTTTTTTAAGCTTTGAGAACGGTGATTTTTCTTTATACAATATTATCAGCAAGGCAGTTATGCAAAATTTTCCGCTGACATCTGTTTAAAACCTTTAATCGAAATCAGTAATGATTTATTTTTATTGTTGCTCCACATTGTCAAGTTCAAAAAGCAAATACGAGGTTTCATAAATCCATCTGTCGTTTCCGCTGTCTGTCAAACTACCAACATATTTATACAGTCTTTTAGTATAATCAACACTTTCGTCCCATTTTTTCTTTACATCGGGAGAAATGCCGGATGTTTGGATTCCGTAATCATTTTGAAGTATTCTGCCGAAATATTCGGTGAATTTTTGCTGACCGTATATATTCATATGGTCGTCATTATAAAAATCATTGTTAAAATCCAAATCAAAAGCCTCATAGCTGTTTTCAAAATTAAGATAATCATAGCCATATTGAGATATAATCTCGCCTACCCTATTACCTCGCTGAAAACGCTGATACCTTTTATCGTTTGTAACACGGTGAGGGAATCTTACAAACAAAACATTGTCCAGATTTTCCTCCTTGCAAAAATCAAGGAATTCTCTAAGTTCTTTTTCGGATTCAGGCATAAGCTCAGCCGTAGAGGTATCGCCCTGCAAATTATAAGCACCATCCCCCGGTGATTTTTCAGTCTTGGTAGAAATTCCCTTTAAAAGAGAATACCCGGTAAAGTTCATCCTTGTTTCATAAAAGCATCTGTAAAAATTAAGGGGATCACCGTGATACTTAATAAAAGGCAAATAATAGCTCAGCATATCATCTTCCCCGGAGAATTCATTTACCGTGTCAATTTTGTTTTGGGACAAGGGCATATTATCTGTGTAGCGTCTGAGGTTAACGTCATTTACAACTGAAATGTCTTTGCCTTCACCGTAGCTTGCGGCTGTGTTCATTTCAATTACAAAAAGCTTGGGAGTCTGGTAATTTAAAATCTCCTTTATCTGGGACTTATACAACGCAAGAGGATTGGACTCAATTGCGTAGGGATAGCTTGTAAAACCGTATTCATCATATGCCATAGCAGATGAAAAGTCTGTATAAACCTCACTGGCACCGAGAAGAACCACATCCAATGAGTTCTTTTCCTCAAGATAAAATCCGTCAATTCTTATTTTGTTGTTGTCAAACCGATTCTGAGTAAAACCGATAAAAAGTACAACAGCAATTACAAGAGATAGAATTTTCAAGGTCCTTTTGCCGTAAATTTTCAACTTCAATATAAATACTCTCCCAACAAAAAGCCGAACAAAAGCCACTTATGCAACATTTTGTTCGGCATTTGCTTGATTTTATACATCTTGGTTCAGTATTATTTATTATAACATTTACTGTGCAAAATATCAAGTAATATAAGCTATTGCAGCAGCAAAGCAAGCATACATACGAAAAAGCGTTTTACAATCCTTTTCAAATATTCTTCTGACTCTGCACGCCGTTCACTTTTGTTTTATGGAGTTACCTGATTTGTCGGTAAGATGAATTATATTTTTCACTTTAACTAAAAATTAAAGTGAAGCGCCAAAATCACTTACTACTACCTGACCGTTAAGAGCTCTTGAGCTGTCTGATGCAAAAAATTCAATTATATTTGCAACATCTTCAGCCATACAAGGCTTGATTTTAAGGTCAGCATGTTTACTCATTGCACCCATCATACGCATATCAAGGTTTTCGGACTTCATATTCATTGTCATTGGTGTAACAATAGTTCCGGGGCAGATTGCATTACATCTTATGTATTTATCTGCCATCAGCAAAGCTGTATGCTTTGTAATGCCGATAATTGCAGCTTTTGTAGAAACATATGCTGCACCGCCGCCTCCGTTTACACCTGCAACAGAAGCAACATTAACGATAGACGAACCCTCTTTCATATATTCAAGAGCCGCACGAATACACTGCATTGTGCCTATCTGGTTAATGGAAACAATCTTTTGAATTTCTGCGTCGTCAAACTTATCAATCGGTGCAAGACCTGTATCCAATACACCTGCGTTATTAACAAGAATATTAATTTCGCCGAACTTTTCAATTGCAGTCTTCATAAGATTTTTGCAATCTTCATCCTTGGAAATATCGGTGGCAACGGTTATTACATTACCGCCCTCTGCCTTGATTTTTTCTGCAACCTCATCAAGTGCAGCCTGACGGCGAGCGCTGATAACCACATTTGCACCGTTTTTTGCAAACAGAATTGCTGTTGCAGCACCTACTCCTGAATTGCCGCCTGTGATAACAGCCGTTTTGCCTTTTAAATTGCTCATACAAAAAACCTCCGTATTGTTTATTATTTTTATTTAATTATTATACCACCTCTTTCCTAAGTTTTCAAGTCCTTTAACTTTATATATCCTCTGTTTCTGTTTAACTTTATATATCCTCTGTTTCATGTAATAAATAAAATCCTGATTTTGTGTATAAACAGTCGAGTGCCTCGACACGCAATTCGTGCAGACAGTTTGTACTGACTGCAACCTT
>CAMFFI010000065.1 GCA_945949625.1 uncultured bacterium
GGGGAGTTATGTCAAATTCTATTATACAAAACGATTTTAAAAATTTACTCGATTGTGTTTTTGCAAAGCCGGAATATTCCTGCGACAACAGTGCAGGAATTGCATACCTTGCATACAGAAAGGACAGCTATGATAAGCCCCGAGTTTAAAGCCCCTAAGGTAATATCTGTTTCACAGCTTAATTTTTACGTTAAGTCCATTCTTGATAATGATATGAATCTGAACGCAGTATTTATTACCGGTGAAATTTCAAATTTAACAGACCATTACAAAAGCGGACACATTTATCTTTCCCTAAAGGATGAAAAATCAGTGGTACGTGCAGTAATGTTTTCAGGCAACGCAAGGCGCCTTAAATTCAAGCCAGAAAACGGTATGAAGGTACTTGTCTGCGGAAGAGTTACGGTTTATGAGCCTACGGGACAGTATCAGCTCTATATTGAAAGTATGCAGCCTGACGGTATAGGTGAGCTTTCTCTTGCGTATGAACAGCTTAAAAATAAGCTTGAAAAGGCAGGAGTATTTGATGTATCAAGAAAAAAGCCGATTCCTAAATTTCCGGAGAATGTGGGTGTTATAACCTCTCCCACAGGCGCGGCGGTACAGGATATAAATAACATTCTGACAAGGCGGTTTCCCTGCGTAAATATTATAATGGCGCCTGTTCTTGTTCAAGGGGAAAACGCACCTGCACAGCTTGTAAAGGCTGTAAAGCAAATGGACGAGTATGCGCTTGCCGACGTAATAATTATCGGCAGGGGAGGCGGTTCAATTGAAGATTTGTGGGCGTTTAACAGCGAGGAGCTTGCCTATGCAATTTATAACTGCCGCACTCCGGTTATTTCCGCAGTAGGTCACGAAACGGATTTTACAATCTGCGATTTTGCAGCGGATTTACGAGCTCCCACTCCGTCTGCTGCGGCAGAGCTTGCAGTTCCCGATAAAAAGGAGCTTATTGCTTATTATGATTCTCAAAAGCAGTATATTTATTCTATGACAGACGCAAGGCTCCGGCTTGAAAATAAAAGGCTCAATCAGCTTAAAGCGTCTTTGGAGGCACAATCTCCGGCTGTGCAAATAAGAGAATACAGCCGTGATTTATCTCTTCAGAAAGAAAAAATGAAAAATACAATGTTAAACAGCTTTAACAACAGCTTTCAGAAAATTAAGAATCTGGGCTTAAAACTGGAGGCGCTAAACCCTGTTTCTGTATTGCAAAGAGGTTATTCCTTTGCAGAAAAAGACGGTAAGGTTGTTGCTTCCGTAAAAGAATTAAAACCCGATGATATATTTGAACTTAATTTAAAGGACGGAAAAGTTACTGCAAAAGTGACAGGTGAATAATTATGTCTTTTACACATTTACACGTTCACAGCGAATACAGTCTGCTTGACGGCGCCTGCCGTATAAGCAGACTTCCTGCTGCTGCAAAAAAAATGGGACAGACCGCCCTTGCAATAACTGACCACGGGGTTATGTACGGTGTAATTGATTTTTACCGCACCTGCAAAAAAGAGGGTATAAAGCCTATAATCGGCTGTGAGGTTTACGTTGCTCCCAGAACACGCTTTGACAAGACCTTTGAATACGATAAAAACTATTATCATATGGTTCTTTTGTGTGAGAATAACACAGGCTATCAGAATTTAATCAAGCTTGTTTCAAAGGGCTTTACCGAGGGCTTTTACAACAAGCCAAGAATTGACGACAGCTTACTGGAGCAGTATCACGAGGGTTTAATTTGCCTTTCCGCCTGTCTTGCAGGTGAAATTCCTCAAAAGCTTTTGAGGGAGGATTACAAGGGAGCAAAGGAAAAAGCTCTTTATTACCGTGATTTGTTCGGCAAGGACAACTTTTTTCTGGAACTTCAAAATCACGGAATAAGCGAACAGCTAAGAACAAATCCTCAGATTATAAAAATTTCGGAAGAAACAGGCATACCGCTTGTTGTAACAAACGACAGTCATTATATTGAAAAAGAGGATTCCCGCACACACAGAATTCTGCTGTGTATTCAGACTAACCACACCATAAATGATGAGGACAGAATGGAGTTCCAGACCGACGAATTCTATTTAAAGTCTGAACAGGAGATGCGGTCGCTTTTTCCAAATCACCCGGAGGCTTTTGATAATACTCAGAAAATTGCAGAAAGATGTAATGTTGAATTTGAATTTGGCGTCAGAAAGCTCCCTCACTTTGATGTTCCGAACAACGAAGACCACTACGAATATTTTAAACGTGGCTGTTATGAAGGCTTATACAGGCACTACGGCGAAAACCCCGATTCAAGCCTTACAGACCGACTTGAATATGAGCTTTCCACCATTAAGAGAATGGGTTTTGTTGACTATTATCTGATTGTAAACGACTTTGTTCAGTACGCAAAAAAAACAGGTATCCCCGTAGGACCGGGCAGAGGCTCCGGCGCAGGCTCGCTGTGTGCATACTGTATCGGAATTACCGATGTTGACCCTATAAAGTACAATCTTCTTTTTGAAAGGTTTTTAAACCCCGAACGCGTAAGTATGCCCGACTTTGACATAGACTTCTGCAAGGAACGCAGGGGAGAGGTAATTGATTACGTTATACGAAAATACGGCGCAGACCACGTTGCGCAGATAATTGCATTCGGCACAATGGCGGCAAGAGGCTCAATTCGTGATGTGGGCAGAGCTTTGGCTATGCCTTATTCAAGCGTTGATAAAATTGCAAAGCTTGTTCCCTTTGATATAGGGATTACAATAAAAAAGGCTATGGCTTTAAACAGCGAGCTTAAAAGCCTTTATGAAAACGACCCTCAGGTAAAAAATCTTCTTGATATAGCTATGTCAATTGAGGGAATGCCCAGACACGCTACAATGCATGCCGCAGGCGTAGTTATTACAGAAAAGCCAGTCAGCGACTATGTTCCTCTGTCGAAAAATGACGATAATATTGTTACCCAGTTTACTATGACCACACTTGAAGAGCTGGGACTTTTGAAAATGGATTTTTTAGGCTTGCGTAACTTAACTGTTATTGATGACGCAGTAAAAAAGATTAGGTTTATGGAGCCTGAATTTTCACTTGAAAATATAAGCTACGAGGATAAAGCAGTATTTGATATGATGTCACAGGGCAATTCCGAGGGTGTGTTCCAGTTTGAAAGTCAGGGTATGAAGAATGTGCTTACACAGCTAAAGCCGGAATCCCTTGAAGATTTAATTGCAGTTATCTCCCTGTACCGTCCGGGACCTATGGACAGCATACCAACGTATATAGACAACAGGCACAACCCGTCACATATAAAATACAAGCATCCGCTTTTAAAGGATATTCTTGACGTTACCTACGGCTGTATTGTCTATCAGGAGCAGGTAATGCAGATTTTCCGCACGCTTGCAGGCTATTCTTTAGGACGGGCCGATATTGTGCGCCGTGCAATGAGTAAGAAAAAGCACGATGTAATGGAAAAAGAGCGCAAAATATTTATTGAGGGACTTACCGATGAAAAGGGTAATGTTGTGGTTGAAGGCTGTTTAAGGCGAGGTGTTGACAGAAAAACTGCAGTTGCAGTATATGATGAAATGGAAAGCTTTGCCTCATATGCTTTTAATAAATCCCACGCAACTGCATACGCTATGATTTCCTATCAGACTGCATGGCTAAAATGTCACTATCCTAAGGAATATATGGCGTCCCTGCTGTCAAGCGTTCTTGACAATCAGAATAAAATGGCAGGCTATATTGCAGAATGTCACCGATTGGGAATAGAGGTTTTGCCTCCTCATATTAACGAAAGCTACTACGATTTTACCGTAACAGGCAACGATATACGCTTTGGGTTGCTTGCCATTAAAAATTTAGGCAGACAATTCATTGACCATATAATCAAAGAGCGTAAAAACGGAAAATACAAGTCCCTTTATGACTTTTGCAGCAGAATGTACGATAAAACAATAAACTCCCGTGCTTTAGAAAGCCTTATTAAGTGCGGAGCAATTGATAATTTAGGCGCAAACCGCCGTCAGATGCTGGCTGTTGCCAAGGTTGTGCTTGACAGTATAACCTTTGAAAGCAAAAAAAACGGCAGAGGACAGATTTCCCTTTTTGATTCGGATGAGGACATAAAGGCTTCCTCCGAGCCTGAAATGCCTATGCTTGATGAATTTCCCGTATCCGAGCTGCTTTTTATGGAAAATGAGGTTGCGGGAATGTATTTAAGCGGACACCCGTTAAATGATTATGAAGATTACGCAAAGGCTGCAAAAACAGATAAAATCGGAAATATAATCAGTCAGGAGTCGGAGTATTCCTATAAAGACGGACAAAGCGTAAGAGTTCTTGCAATAATATCAAAGGTAAAGACTCAGGTTACAAAAAATAACCGTATGATGGCTTTTGTAAATATTGAGGACCAGTACGGTACACTGGAAATGATTGTTTTTCCCGATACCTTTGAAAAATTTGCGTCCTGTTTTCGTGAGGGAAACGTGCTTGATATTATGGGGAATGTTAATATTAAGGAGGATGAGGAACCAAAGCTTGTTTGCAGCAGTGTAAAGGCTGTAACAAAGGATTCTGACCCTGCAAGTCTGCCCGACAATGTGAATTACAGGCAAAGTTCAGGAATACATAAATCTTTTAATGAGAACAAGACAAATAACACACCCAAGAAACCGCCTGTTCTTTATATAAGGCTTGATAATCTTGAGGGAGAGAGCTTTTATAAAGCCAAAAGGGTTCTTGAAATTTTTGAAGGCAGAACGCCCGTAGTATTTTATCTTACCGATACAAAAAAACAGCTTAAAGCTCCTATGAATTTGTGGGTTGATTTAAACGATGTAATGATAAAAGAACTTAAATATCAGCTTGGAGATTCAAATGTAGTGGTAAAATGAATAAAATAAAGCGGCAATAATTAGTATATTTTTACAAAATGTCATATTTATATTGTATTTAATTTGCTTTTGTATTATAATGATAACTGTTAATTTAGTTTAGCGCATAAAAGCGTAAAAGCAATCTTAGGAGGAAATTTTATGAAAAAGACAAAAAGAATATTGGCAGCTTTGTTAGCCGTTTTAATGCTTGCAGTTTGCTTTGCAGGCTGCGGTCAGACATCAAAGGTTTATAACATCGGTGTTTGCCAGCTTGTTCAGCACGAGGCTCTTGACGCTGCAACTCAGGGCTTTCAGGACGCATTGACAAAACTTTTAGGCAAGGATAATGTTAAGTTTGACGTACAGAACGCACAGGGCGACTCTCCAACCTGCGCAACAATCTGCAACCAGTTTGTTTCTTCAAATGTTGACCTTATTATGAGCAACGGTACAGCTGCTTTACAGGCTGCATATACTGCAACACCTAACATTCCTGTTTTAGGTACTTCAATTACAGACTATGCAACAGCACTTGATATTTCCGATTGGAAGGGTGTAACAGGAATGAACGTTTCCGGTACATCCGACCTTGCTCCACTTGACAAGCAGGCTGAAATGCTTCACGAGCTTTTCCCGAATGCTAAAAACGTAGGTATCCTCTATTGTTCAGCTGAGGCTAACTCAAAATATCAGGCTACAACAATTACAGGTTATCTTGAAAAATACGGATACACAGTTAAGGAATATACCTTTGCTGATTCAAACGATGTTGCTTCCGTAGTTACTTCTGCTTGTGACGCAAGCGATGTTCTCTATGTTCCGACTGACAACACAGCGGCTTCTAACACTGGTATCATCAACAATATTGCCGAGCCAAAAGGTGTTCCGATTGTTGCAGGCGAAGAGGGTATCTGCAAAGGCTGCGGCGTTGCAACACTTTCAATCAGCTATTATGACATCGGCTACAAAACCGGCGAAATGGCTTATGACATTCTTACAAAGGGCGAGGATATTTCAAAAATGGAAATCCAGTACGCTCCTGCAACTACAAAGAAATATGTAGAAGAAAGATGCAAAACATTAAAAATTGATATTCCTTCAGACTATGAGGCAATAGCTGCTGAATAAGAATATAGCGGTTAATTAAGGGGTGCCGTGAATACGACACCCCGTAAATTTTGCAGACGAGGTGGAATCTTATGGGTATGATTTTATCGTACTTTTCTTCACTTAATCCCTTATCCTTTGTTTCTTCCTTACCGGGTAATATTGCCCAGGGAATAATATGGGGACTTATGGCGTTAGGTGTTTTTATTACATTCAAATTGCTTAACTTTGCGGACCTTACCGTTGACGGCTCTTTTGCAACAGGCGGTGCTGTAACTGCCATAATGGTAATAAACGGCTATCCTGTTTGGCTTTCCTTAATTGTAGCCGCAATAGCAGGTATTATTGCAGGTCTTGTAACCGGACTTTTACATACTCTTCTCGGTATTCCCGATATACTTTCCGGTATTCTCTCTCAGATTGCGTTGTATTCCGTTAATCTGAATATTATGGGAAAATCAAATTTACCTATAA
>CAMFFI010000066.1 GCA_945949625.1 uncultured bacterium
ACCCTCTTACAGACGGTTCGGGCTATGTTGAGCTTGCAACTACCAGACCTGAAACCCTGCTGGGCGATACTGCCGTTGCCGTTAATCCCGATGACGAAAGATACAAGCACTTAGTAGGAAAAACCCTCACACTGCCTCTTGTTGGCAGAGAAATACCCATTGTTGCCGACAGCTATGTTGATATAGAGTTTGGTACGGGTGTAGTAAAAATCACTCCTGCCCATGACCCTAATGACTTTGAGGTTGGTTTAAGGCACAATCTGCCTGTTATTAACGTAATGACAGACGACGCTAAAATCATAGACGATTATCCGAAATATGCAGGTATGGACCGTTACGAGGCAAGAAAAGCAATAGTAAAGGATTTGGAAGAGGGCGACTACCTTGTAAGAGTTGAGGACCATACTCACAACGTAGGTACCTGTTACAGATGCCACAACACCGTTGAGCCGAGAGTTTCAAAGCAGTGGTTTGTAAAAATGGAGCCATTGGCAAAGCCTGCAATTGAATGTGTAAAATCGGGCAAAACCAAGTTTGTTCCCGAACGCTTTGACAAAATTTTCTTCCATTGGATGGAAAATATCAAGGACTGGTGCATCTCCCGTCAGCTCTGGTGGGGACACAGAATTCCTGCGTACTACTGCGACAAATGCGGAGAAGTAACCGTTGCCAAGGAAATGCCCGAAAAATGTCCCAAGTGCGGACACACGCATCTTCATCAGGACGAGGACACTCTCGATACCTGGTTCAGCTCGGCTTTATGGCCTTTCAGCACCCTAGGCTGGCCCGAAAAAACTCCCGAGCTTGAGTATTTCTTCCCGACAGATACCCTTGTAACAGGCTACGATATTATATTCTTCTGGGTTGCAAGAATGATTTTCAGCTCAGTAGAGCAAATGGACAGCCAGCCCTTTAATACTGTATTTATCCACGGTATTGTGAGAGATGAAAAGGGCATCAAAATGTCAAAATCCTTAGGAAACGGCATTGACCCTCTTGAAATTATCAAGGATTACGGCGCCGACGCTTTAAGGCTTTTCCTTGCAACAGGCAACTCCCCGGGAAATGATATGCGTTTTTCAGAAAAAAGAGTTGAGGCTTGCAGAAACTTTGCAAACAAGCTTTGGAACGCATCCCGCTTTGTTCATATGAACATTGACGATTTTGATGTGAAAAATGAATTGCCGACAGAGCTTACAACAGAGGATAAGTGGATAATCTCCACGCTTAACAGCGTTGCAAAGGAAATTAACGAAAATCTTGAAAAATTTGAGCTGGGTATTGCAGTGCAGAAAATTTACGACTTTACCTGGGACGTTTACTGTGACTGGTACATTGAATTTACAAAGCCAAGATTACAGGGACAGGGCAAAGACGCGCAGAATGCCCGTCAGGTTCTTGTCTGGGTTCTTGACCGCACTCTTCGTCTGCTCCACCCATTTATGCCTTATATAACAGAGGAAATATGGCAGACAATCCCTCACGCAGGCGAAACAATTATGCTTGCCGAATATCCAAGCTACGACGAAAGCCTTAACTTCCCACAGGCTGTTTCACATATGGAAAAGGTGATTGAGGCAATTAAGGCAATCCGCAACCGCCGTCAGGAAATGAACGTACCTCCTTCAAAAAAGGCAACCGTTTATATAGCAACTGAATTTAAGGACACCTTTGCACAGGGCGAAAAATTCATCTGCAAAATGGCTTCTGCAAGCGAGGCTATAATAGGCGACAGCTTTGACATTGAGGGCGCAGTAACAATTGTAACCGGCAGTGCAAAAATCTATATTCCAATGGACGAGCTTGTTGACAAGCAGGCAGAGCTTGCACGTCTTAACAAAGAGCTTGCCGATGTTGAAAAACGACTTGCACAAAGCGAGGGCAAGCTGAATAATCAGGGCTTTGTAGCAAAAGCACCTGCCGCAGTTGTTGAAAAGGTTAAGGGACAGGCTGAAAAAGAAAGAGAAAAAATTGCTCTTATCAAAGCCGCTATTGAAGCCCTTAACTGATACCTAATCAAACAATAAATATCTGCATAAAGCATTGAGCGTACACGTTTGTGTACGCTCTTTTTGCATAGAAAACTACTCGGTAACGGTCGGGCAAAACAGGTTTGCATTATCAATCTGTCTGCTTGATTATTTTGGAAGTTTTTTAGGACAACCGCAAGGGTTGTTCCCACTGCTCGAATTGCGTGTCGAGGCACTCGGTTATTTTACTTTATAGAAAACTGCTCGGTAACGGTCGGGCGAAAACAGGTTTGTAATATGAATCTGTCTGCTCGAATTGCGTGTCGAGGTACTCGACTACATTTATATAGCGGTGCGGTGCGGAACAAAAATAAGACATACTGTAATATTGTAAATATTTGGACATATAATATTAATAAATATTACAGAATTGTTACTAAATGGTTACAAAATGATAACCTGCTAATTTCGGCGATGTTCACATAAAACAAAGAGTATAATTCTGTAAAAGATTTATAAAAGCGTTGATGTAAAAAATGTTGATTGATTTTTGTAGCTTTTACACAAAAGTTCAATTGTTATCAATTTGACAATTTAAAAGTCAAAGCCTATAATGCCACGAAGACAAGCAAAAGGCCCCGTAAAATCTTATTGTTTGTCCAAAAAGGAGTAGAATTTATGCTAAAAAAAGAAAACCGAAAACACCTGATATTACTTACAGTAATAATTTTAAGCGCCGCAATTGCAGTGTCCTCAATTATCACTGTTGCAGCTGCAAGCATCAGCAAAAGTAATGTTCAGGCAGAAACAAACGCAGAAGACGCCTACGGAGAGATTGAGCTTTCCAACGGTGATGTTCTTGCGGGAAGAAACGAAAACGGTTGTCTTAATATGTATGCCCTCAAGGCACTTAATGTTTTCGTAAATTACAATGGCAGTTCTCAGAAAATCAGAATTGCCAAAGGTACCGTAGCAGACGCTTTGAATAAAGCAGATGTTACAGTTGGCGAAAATCAGGCAGTAACACCGGCTCCCGATGTGCAGGTTACTGATAATATGGTAATCACCGTACAGGACGGAGTTAAGGTTGAAATAACTGCCGACGGAGAAACAAAAGCAGTTGTTGCTCCCATTGACACAGCAGAAAACGTACTAAACGCTTTAGGTTATAATCTTGGTAAGGACGATATCCTCAGCGTTGACAGAAACGAAAGAGTAAAATCGGGAATGAAAATTACCCTTCAGCGAGTAACCTATAAGCAGGAAACAGTAACAGAAAAAATTTCATACGATACCGTTACAAAAACAACCGACGAGCTTGACAGCGTTGAAACACAGGTTGAGGTTAAGGGCGCTGACGGCTCAAAGGAAGTTACAAGGCAGATAAAGTATATTGACGGCAAAAAGTCGGACGAAAAGGTATTGAAGGAAAAAGTACTTAAGGAGCCTGTTGATGAGGTTGTTCTTAAGGGAAAAGAAAAAACCGTACAGACCTCAGCCGGATTTGAAGTAAGTACATCGGGCGAGAACACCTTTGTTGACGAAAACGGCAACACTGTTGCATACAGCACAGTGCTTACAGGCTCGGGTACAGCCTATACAGCGCCGGAGGGTGCTGCAACTTCCACAGGCGTGCCTGCATATGTAGGCGGTGTAGCTGTAAATCCGAATATTATTCCTTACGGCTCAAGGCTCTACATTGTTTCCACTGACGGAAGCTTTGTTTACGGATATGCAACGGCAGTTGATACAGGCGGAGCGCTAATGGACGGCTCTGCACTTGTGGATTTATTTTATTCCACAGAGGAACAGTGTGTAAATTTCGGCAGACGAGATGTAAACGTTTACGTTCTGAGCTGATAATAAACGGGCATACAAAAATAAATAAATGCGGCGGAGTTTTTGAAAAATTCCGCCGTTTTTGTATTTATAACAGTGTTTGATATATGTATTTCAATTTTTAATTTTAAGAAAATTTAGAAATTGTTGATAAAACGAAAAACTTAGTATATAATAATAACAATCACTATTTATATGGAGGTTTTTTATGAAAAAAATAATTGCAGCCTTAACAGCTGTCTTAATGATGACAATATTCTTTGCAGGTTGTAATGACCCTTTAAGCAAACAAAACGTAGCTGCCGGAACAACGTCAGCTGCAACAGAGGCAACGGAGAACACCAATGCTACGGTTGACAGCAACAAAACCTATGAGGATAATCTGAAAGGTCTGGAAGAGCTTTTCGTTGACAAAGGCTATATGACAATTGCCGAGGATAAATCCAACGTAACTGAAATGGACGCAAGTCTTATCGGAGCAAAAGAAGGAAACCGCTACAAAGCAAACTACAATAATGCAGAGGTTTTAATTGAGCTTTATGCCTTTGATGCCGATAATCTTGAAGACGCCGCAAAGGACGTAATCAATTCAGTTAAGGAAAAAGGTCAGTTCCAGATTATGAACCTTGACCCTGTAAACGCTTATTTATCAGATAACGGAAAATACCTTATGGTATATACGGACAAGTCCAATCCCGAAAAGGATTCCGATAACGATAAAAGAAAGCAGGAGGTTATTGAAACTTTCAAGGCTTTTCCAAATCATAAATAAAAATCCTTAATTCTATACAAGTAGGGACAGCCCTTGCGGCTGTCCTTTTGCTTTCAATTTGACTGAATCTAAAAAAGACTGTATCAATGCCGATACAGTCTTTTTGTATGATGTCTTTTAATATTATAATTCAGTATTATTATTTAAGCTTTGTGCCGCAGTTGTTGCAGAACATATCGCTTCTGAAAACAGGAGAACCGCAGTTAGGACATATGCCCTCGTTAAAAGCAGATTCCTCTGTTACGTTTACAGGCTGAGAATTTTCCTCAATGGGGTTTACTTCGGGAGCGGCAGGCTGTTCGTATGGATTATTCTGAACAGGCTGTTGATAAGGATTTTGCTCAACAGTCTGCTGATACTGATTATAAGAATTATCCGGAATCGGAGACTGCGGTTCCTGAGGATTAATCTGCTGTGGATTTGCATATGGATTTTCGTATGCAGAATTGTTATATGGGTTGTTGTTTACAGGCGTATTGTAATTCTGCTGAGGATATTGTGCAAAAGCATTTGGATTTGTAGCAACAGGGTTGCTGTACGGAACATTTGCATTAACAATAGGATTTGTTCCGTTTAAAACGCTTTTAATGTAATTTGCGTAGCTGATTGCAATAATACCCTGCATTAAATAAATTACAAAGCTTAATGTAAGCGATAACGAAGCAGAAAGAATATTGCCGCTCAGATATGCAGTGGAATAAGAGCTTAATGATACGAAGTAAAACATCAAAGCAAAGAAAGCAAAGATGATTGAGAAAACGGCAAATATAATGTTTAAAACACCGTAAGCCATAGCGCCGTTCTTCTTAAGATAAATGGAGTTCAGGCTTTTTCTTACTGAAGATAAGAATATTACATTTGTAATTGTATAGAACAGCAGGAAGAACAAAGCAATAGCAAGAAAAATCAATACGAAGATTATTGCAGCAACGCCAATAGCAACTGAGGAGCTGTAATATCCGTAGGTATCATAAGAATTATATGTGTTCTGACCTACAGCTAAAGCAATAAGTAAAATTACCATTACACATAAGCAAATAGCAGCGGCAATGCAGGAAACAACAAGGCTGATAATTGCGAAAACCCACAATACTGTTACAGGCGCCGATGGCGACTTTGCAGGATTGCTGTTTTTTGAATTAACATAAACCATTATCCAGCACACAATTGTGATAACGGAAAAAATCAAGCCGATAACAGAGGCCGGAACAGTAAGGTCATAAGTTGTTTTGATTCCGCCGTTGTTAATATAGGCATTGAAGTAGGATAAGCTGTTAGCGTTGTTTGACGCAGTAAGTACAACCGAAAGAAAGCTTATCAAAGATACAACAGCAGACACAATTGCATAAGCAAGAATTATGGGCTTTCTGAAAAAGTTCTTAAGAATGTCAATGTTTTGCTGATAAGGACTTACAATGACATTCTGATTGGGTGAATAGTCGTTCATAAAAACTCTCCTTATATAATATTGCGAAATATTACTCATAATAGAATAATATTCCATATACCTATTTTATATGAAAACGCAGAATAAAGCAATAGAATATTGAAAAAGCGGTCAATTTTTGGCTAACCGTATATATAATGTACCATATCTTGTGCCATTTTGACGAAAAAAAGCAAATATAACACAAATGAAAAATTTTTTAAAATTTTTTTAAAAAAACCCTTGACTTTTGCTTGTGTAAGCAATATAATAATAAACGTTCCGCGTGTGAGGAAATCAAAAAAACAGTGTGAAAACTGACAATAATGTTTATCCTTACTTGTTTAAAGTGAACAAAAATTAGGACCTTGAAAATTAAACAACGAAGAAAGAAACCCGTAATGACTTTGA
>CAMFFI010000067.1 GCA_945949625.1 uncultured bacterium
ACTACGTTGCAAAGCCCTTCTCCCCCAGCGAGCTTCTTGCAAGAGTTGATTCACTTTACAGACGTGTGTCGCTGGCACAGGCACATTCGGAAAGCAACTTTAAGGAAGAGCTTAAATCGGGCGAGTTTACCCTTAACCTCAGAAACCGTGCTTTAACAAAAAACGGCAAGGTAATCGACCTTACACAGGTTGAATTTCAGATTATGGAGTACTTCTTCTCCAATCCCGGTGTTGCCCTTGACAGAACCGATATACTTAACCACGTATGGGGCGACGCTTATGTGGGTGAGGAAAAAATCGTTGACGTAAATATAAGACGTCTTAGAATGAAGGTTGAGGACGAACCGTCAAACCCAAAATATATTATTACAGTTTGGGGACTTGGCTATAAGTGGGACGCTTAAATTTTGTCCCTTTAAAATTTTTTAGGAGGCGGCACATTTGTTTAAGAACTTTACAAAGGGCATTACAAAACGCTGGATGCTTAACAACGTAAGCGTTATAGTTACAATTGTAATACTGCTTGTTATAAGTTCAATTTTTGCTGTTTCCTATTTATACGGCAACAGCGTAAGTCAGGTTGTATCCTCTGCAAGCAACGAGCTTACCGCTGTTTTTCCCAATCATAAAACAGAAAATTCCAACAGCTTTATAACCACCTCGCGAAGTTACGTTGAAAATTTTGCCTACAAAGAAAAAATGGAGGTTATGGTTATTAATTCCAACGGCAGAGTTATGATGACTTCCACAGGCTTCACACCTGATGAAGAGCAGGAAATGCCTGATTTTGAACAGGCTGTCAGCAGCTCCGAGGGCTTCGGAGAATGGAGCGGAAATCTTAATACGGGAGAAAACGTAACGGCGCATACTCAGATTATCACCAATCAAAGCGGTACCTGCGTAGGTGCAATACGCTATGTTTCGTCACTTGAGATTGTAAACGAAAAAGTGTTTACTTTTTCAATAATAATAATTTTCGCAGGACTTTTGATTATCGCCCTTGTTGTAATATCCGGAAGTTACTTTATACGCTCAATTGTCAAGCCTGTCCGTGAGCTTTCAGCCACAGCTAAAAAAATTGCTCAGGGCGATTTTTCTTCAACAATAGACAAGCAATATGACGATGAAATCGGCGAGCTTTGCGATGCGGTAAAGGATATGGCGGCCGATTTACAGGCGGCCGACCAGATGAAAAACGATTTTATTTCCCGTGTTTCCCACGAGCTGAGAACTCCGCTGACAGCCATTAAAGGCTGGGCTGAAACTATGCAGCTTAACGAAGAGGGTAAAATCGACAGAAAAACATTTGAAAAAGGAATGAACGTTATTATCAAGGAGTCGGGACGTCTTACAAGCATTGTTGAAGAATTGCTTGACTTCAGCCGTCTGCAAAGCGGAAGAATGGTTCTTATGTGCGAAAAGCTGGACATTCTTGCGGAGCTTGACGAAACGGTTTATATGCTTAAAGAACGTGCTTTAACAGAGGGAAAACATCTTCTTTATGATGAGCCTGAAACAGTATATCCCCCTGTTTACGGCGACAGAAACCGACTCAAACAAGTATTTTTAAACATTATAGACAACGCTTTAAAATACACGCCGGAAGGCGGAGTTGTAGCAATTCAGGTAATATATGACGCAAAAAAAGAGCCTGATAAAATTAAAGTAATTATAACCGATACAGGCTGCGGAATTGCTCCGGAGGACTTACCTAAGGTTAAGGAAAAATTTTACAAGGCTAATCAAAAGGTAAACGGCTCAGGAATAGGTCTTGCTGTTGCCGATGAAATTATGAATCTGCACAACGGCTCTCTTGATATTGAAAGCGGCGAAGGTGTAGGCACTACCGTTACGCTCACCTTCCCTGTTTACAAAGAGGGCGAACTGCCTGCATTGCAACAGCCTGAAATTATAAAGATATAAAACTGAGCATATATTGAACATATTGTTACAAATGAATATTGACAATCACACTTATAAAGGTTAAAAATATATTAAACTAAAGAATTGTGGAAGGTACGGATATGGCAAAATGCAATACTAAAAAAATCACTTCAATCGGCGGAAGCGCTTTGATTGAAGGAATAATGATGAGAGGTCCGAAAAGGACTACCGTCGCAGTAAGAACAGGCGAAAACGAAATTTACACAGAGGATATAAAAATTACTACAATCCCAGAAAAATGCAAGGCTTTTAAGCTTCCGTTTTTAAGAGGAATTGCAGGACTTATTGATTCAATGCGGCTAAGCTACAAATCACTTATGCTTTCTGCCAACAAGGCTATTGAAGCAGGTGAAATTGAGGAAGAAGAGCCCGGCAAATTTGAAAAATGGATAGATGAAAAATTCGGCGATAAATTCATGAAGGTGCTGATGGTTTTATCGTCAATATTAGGCGTGGCTTTGGCTGTTGCACTGTTCTTCTTTTTGCCTACGTTTTTATTTGACTTAACCTCCAAGATTGTTCCTGCTTTTCAGGGAACTTCCCCCGATGTAGTATTTTTTAAATCGGTTTTTGAGGGAATTTTAAAAATTGTCTTATTTTTGGTTTACATAGTTATTTGCTCTCAGATGACAGAAATGAAGAGAGTTTTTATGTACCACGGTGCAGAGCATAAAACAATTTTCTGCTATGAAAATGAAGAAGAGATGACTGTTGAAAATGTAAAAAAGCAAAGCCGTTTTCACCCAAGGTGCGGTACAAGCTTTATGGTATTAATGCTTATTTTAGGTATAGTAATAGGTCTTTTCGTTCCTGTTGCGCCTTTTGGAATTTCTGCATTACGACCTGTAATTAAAATTCTCCTTTTGCCGCTTACCTGCGGAATAGGCTATGAGCTTATTAAAATCTGCGGAAAACACGACAACGTCTTTACAAGGATAATTGCGGCTCCCGGTCTTTGGGCGCAAAGAATTACAACAAAAGAGCCTGACGAAAAAATGTGTGAGGTTGCAATCAAAGCAATGAAAGCAGTAATTCCCGACGACGGCACGGATATTGTAAATGTAAAATAATCAAAACCATTAACCGCTGCTTTTCTCAGGGAGTACTGAAAGGGTGTATATTGCTTGACAGTAGAAGAACTTTACAAAAAAGCTAAAAATGAACTAAAAAAGGCGGGAATTGAAGATCCCGCCTTTGATGCTTTATGCCTTATACAAAAGGTTTTCTCCTTTGACCGTGCAAGGCTCATAGCATACGGCAATACTCAGGCAAAGCAAGATGATGAAAAATTGTTTCTTTCATATGTAAGCCGAAGAGCAGAATTTGAACCGCTGCAGTATATTTTAGGCAGTTGGAGCTTTATGGGATATGATTTTAATGTGGGCGAAGGTGTGCTTATTCCAAGAGAGGACACAAGCGAGGTTGTAAGCCTTTGCATTGAAAAAGCAAGAACTGTTGAAAGCCCTAAAATCTTAGATTTATGCTCCGGCAGCGGAGCAATAGCCGTATTACTGTCAAAGGAAATCAAAAATGCAGATGTGACTGCCGTTGAAAAATCAGAAAAGGCTTTTTCCTATTTATCGGAAAACATCCGACTTAATAATGCTGCTGTCAAAGCGATTTGCGGCGATATTTTTAAGTGTATGAACGATTTTAAAGACGAAAGCTTTGATATTATAGTTTCCAATCCGCCGTATATAAAAAGCGGCGAGCTTGATTCGTTACAAAAAGAGGTTCAAAGGGAGCCTGCTCTTGCCCTTGACGGCGGAGCCGACGGATATGATTTTTACCGTTTTATTATTTCAAACTGGACTCAAAAACTAAAGCCAAAGGGCAGTATGGCATTTGAATTAGGCGAAAATCAGTTCGATACCGTAAAAGAATTAATGAAAGCCGAGAAATTCACAGATTTTGAAGAAAAAATAGATTTAGGTAACACTCAAAGGGCAATAATCGGGACTTTGCGCTAAAAATAGAAATTTTGTTCGATTTTTTTAACTATAAATTATTGCTTTTTTCTTGCCGATAATTTATAATATTATCATAATATATTAATACTGATATGGTATTAAAACTGTGAAGTCACAATCAAAAAATCCCATATGGGTATTAGTAAGGTACGGAGGTATATGAATATGGCAGTAGATAAAAATAAAGCTTTGGAAACCGCTTTAAGTCAGATTGAAAAACAATTCGGCAAGGGTGCGGTTATGCGTTTGGGACAAAATACTTCAATGAACGTAAGCCACATTTCAACAGGTTCTCTCTCCCTTGATATTGCGTTGGGAATCGGCGGACTTCCGAGAGGAAGAATTGTTGAAATTTTCGGACCTGAATCCTCAGGTAAAACCACACTTTCACTTCACTGTATTGCAGAGGGACAGAAAAACGGCGGAAATGTTGCATTTATTGACGTTGAACACGCTCTTGACCCTACATATGCAGCAGCATTAGGCGTAGATGTTGACTCACTTCTTGTTTCACAGCCGGATACGGGAGAGGACGCTTTGGAAATTGCCGAGGCGCTTATCCGCAGCGGCGCCATTGACGTTATTGTAATCGACTCCGTTGCCGCTCTTGTTCCGAAAGCAGAAATAGAGGGCGAAATGGGCGACAGCCATGTGGGACTTCACGCGCGTCTTATGTCACAGGCATTAAGAAAGCTTGCCGGCGCAATTTCAAAATCCAACTGTGTTGCAATTTTTATCAACCAGCTTCGTGAAAAAGTAGGCGTAGTTTACGGAAATCCCGAGGTTACCACAGGAGGACGTGCATTAAAGTTTTACAGCTCAGTAAGAATTGATATAAGACGTGTTGAAACAATTAAAGTAAACGGTGAAATGATTGGTTCACGCACAAAGGCAAAGGTTGTTAAAAACAAAATGGCGCCTCCTTTCAGAGAGGCTGAGTTTGACATTATGTACGGTGAGGGAATTTCAAGAATAGGAGAATTGCTTGACCTTGCCGTAAGCGCTGATATTGTTCAAAAAGCAGGCGCTTGGTTCAGCTACAACGGCACAAGACTGGGTCAGGGCAGAGATAAAGTTAAGGAGCTTTTGAAAGAAAACACCGAGCTTGCAAATGAAATTGAAGCAGAGCTTATGAAAAACCTTGATAAGCTTCAGAAAAAGCCAAAGGCTAAAAAGTCAGCCACAGTTAAGCCTGCCGCTGAACCGGCTGAAAACAAAACAACTCAAACCGATGACAAAGCGTCAAAGAAAATCGACGTTTTGGTTGAAGACTGATGACTATAACACAAATAAAACAATGCCGCAAGTATCTTTCCGCCATATATATTGACGGAGAACTTGCGGTAAAGCTTGATACAAGAACAGTTCTGGAAAATGGACTCAGCGTCGGCGATATAATTGACGATGAGCAGTTAAGAGAGTATATAGAGCTTTCAAATGAACGCAGAGCAAAGGAAAAGGCGTTGTGGCTTATTTCCCACAGGGACCATTCAAAAAAAGAGCTGATTGAAAAAATCTCAAGAACTGCCGATAAAGCTTCGGCACAGGCTGCCGCTGATCGTATGGAAGAATTAGGACTTGTAAATGATGAAAAATTTGCACGCCGCTATGCACAGGAGCTTATTGATGTTAAGCATCTTTCAAAAACCGGTGTAAAATACAAGCTTTTGCAAAAAGGCATTGATAAAGATTTAATTGATGAAATCTTGGAAGAAACAGAAATTGACCCCAGAGAACACATAAGAGCTGTTATTGAAAAAAAGTATATAAAGGTTATTTCCGATGAAAAAGGAAAAAGGCGCTGTGTAGCGGCTTTGCAGAGAATGGGCTACGGCTACTCTGACATAAACTGTGTTTTAAGGGAATATATTGAGGATGAGTACTGATGAATTATAAAGTGGGAATGGTTTCCCTTGGTTGTGAAAAAAGCCGAGTAGATGCAGAAATGCTTTTGTATTCGTTAAAGGAGCACGGATTTCAGATTGTTGAAGATGTTGCAGACGCTGATGCCGCAATAGTTAATACCTGCGGATTTATTGAATCGGCAAAGCAGGAAAGCATTGACGAAATTATAGAGCTTGGAAAGCTTAAAGCAGAGGGAAAAATCAAGAAAATTATTGTAACCGGCTGTCTTGCACAACGCTACAAGGAAGATATTATGAAAAATCTTTTTGAGGTTGACGCTGTGGCAGGAATTGGTGCAAACAGCAATATTGCCGAAATAGTTTTAAAAGCTCTTGAAGGAGAAAATGTTGAATCCTTCCCCGACAAGCTTCTTCTTCCCCTTGAGGGTAAGCGGCTTCAAAGCACACCTTCATATTATGCTTATATAAAAATTGCCGAAGGCTGTTCTAACTGCTGCTCCTACTGCGCTATTCCCTTAATAAGAGGTAAATTCCGCAGCCGCAAAAT
>CAMFFI010000068.1 GCA_945949625.1 uncultured bacterium
ATCTTTTATGTTATTTCTGACTTCGGTTGCAGAAAGCATAAAAACCGGCTCATTAAGTATGACGGTTTCGGCACCCATTTTTTTGAGAAATTCAGAATGTTCTTTTAACGAATAATAATCGTCATTATTTCTGGGAAACGTAATAATTTTTGCAAGGCTGAAAATCTTTTCGGGATTTTTCCAATTCTGAAGGGTTATATACATATCTGCACCGACAACAAGGTACAAATCGTCATTGGGATAAAGCTGTTTAAGCTGAGAAAGTGTATCGCAGGTAAAGCTGTTACCGCCGCGCTTTATTTCAATATCAGAAACATATGTTCTTTCCATATTTTTAAAAGCAAGCTTACACATATTTAATCTGTCATAAGGCGATGCCATATCTGCGCCTGTTTTATGAGGAGAGCTGTAAGTCGGAACAACATAGAGTAAATCTAAGTTCTGAGAGTCAATGACCTTTTTTGCAAAGCTTGTGTGCGCATTATGCACAGGATTAAAGCTTCCGCCGAACATTGCTATTTTTTTCATATTACTTTTTAGGCAGGATAATTTTAGGTTCGTCTTCATTTTTTCTATACAGAACAAATTTTGAGCCTATAACCTGCACAACATCGGAGTTCGTTTTTTCTGAAATTATATCAGCCGCTTCTCTTGAAGAAAACTGACAGTTTTCAAGAACCTTTCCCTTAATCAGTTCACGCGCTTCAAGAGCTGAATCAGCCTGATTAATAACAGTATCGCCAATGCCGCCTTTACCTAAAATTAAAATTGTTTCTATTGAATTAGCCTGTCCTCTTAAATAGGCTCTTTGTTTACTTGTAAGCATCAATTGTCCTCCAAATATCTTTTTAGCTCGGTTTTCAACATTCTGAGAGCATTTCCCCTGTGACTGACCTTATCTTTTTCTTCTGTGGTCATTTGTGCAAATGTTTTGTTGTTATTGTAAACAAATACAGGGTCATATCCAAAATTACCGTCACCGGCTGGTTCAAACGCAATTGTACCGTTACAAATACCCTCTACTGCTATTTTTTTCTTTCCAGAAATAATACAGCAGATAGATGAAGTAAAATGAGCGTTTCTTTTTTCTTTCGGTACATTCTTCATTTCAAAAAGCAATTTATTAATTCTATCTTCATCGGTAGCGTTTTCACCGGCATATCGGGCGGAATAAACACCTGGACGTCCGTCGAGTGCGTCAACAGAAAGTCCGGAATCATCGGCAATAGAAGGCATACCTGTTAATTTAAAAGCCGCATCTGCCTTTAAAAAAGCATTTTCTGCAAATGTTTTTCCGGTTTCTTCAACTTCATCAAGCTTTACGCCTGCATCTTTAGCAGAAACAGCCTTAATTCCCAAGGGATTTAGTATTCTTTCAAGCTCCTTCAGCTTTTTAGGGTTATTAGTTGCAATAATAAACTTCATTATTATTCTCCTGTTTCAAACAAAGCTTTTGCAAAGTCCTTTGCATCAAACGGCTGTAAATCGTCAATCTGTTCGCCCACACCGATATATTTAACGGGTACATCAAGACCTTCCTTGATTGCAAGTACAACGCCGCCTTTTGCAGTTCCGTCAAGCTTTGTAAGCACAATACCTGTAATACCGGTGGCAAGCTTAAACTGCTCAGCCTGATTAACGGCATTTTGTCCTGTTGTAGCGTCAAGAACAAGCAAAACCTCTTTAGCTGCATTGGGAAGTTCCCTGTCAATTACTCTGTTTATTTTTGAAAGCTCGTCCATAAGATATTTTTTATTGTGAAGTCTGCCTGCCGTATCACAAATAATAACGTCGGCATTTCTTGATTTTGCAGCGGAAATTGCGTCAAAAACAACAGCTGCCGGGTCACTGCCCTCATTTTGCTTTACAATGTCACAGCCGCTTCTGTCAGCCCAGATTTGCAGCTGGTCAATTGCGGCGGCTCTGAATGTATCGGCAGCAGCAAGGAGCACCTTTTTGCCCTGTTGTCTTAACTGATTTGCAAGCTTACCGATTGTTGTTGTTTTGCCTACTCCGTTTACTCCTATTACAAGTATAACAGAAGGCTGTGTTGCAATATTAAGCTCTTCCCCGCCGCTTAACATTTCGCTGATAATTTCCTCAAGCAAGGTGTGAATTTCGGCAGGGTCGGTAACACCTTTTTGCTTTACTCTTGTTCTGAGTTCTGAACAAATTTTTTCAGCAGTCGGAACGCCTACATCACCCATTACAAGCAACTCTTCAAGCTCTTCAAAAAGTTCTTCGTCAATCTTTGTAAAGGATTTAAGCATTGAGTCAATCTGACCTACAATGCTGTCACGGGTTTTCTTTAAGCCCTCTTTAATTTTTTTGAATAATCCCATAAACTCACTCTTTCTTTATCGGCTTTTTATTCCTAATTTTTGTGCAACCTCGGACGCTCTTAATTCAAGCAATTTTGAAATTCCCTCGTCCTGCATTGTCACACCGTAAAGCACGTCGGCTTCTTCCATGGTACCGCGTCTGTGGGTAATCAAAATAAATTGAGTCTTATCCGTCATTCTTCTTACATATTGAGCAAATCTGTCAACATTTACATCGTCAAGAGCCGCCTCAATTTCATCCATAACGCAAAACGGTGCAGGACGGACTTTCATAATTGCAAAATAAAGTGCAATAGCTACAAGCGCTTTTTCTCCGCCTGATAAAGCGTCAAGATGAACAACGATTTTTCCCGGCGGATGAACGATAATGTCAATTCCGCTTGTAAGGATATTTTCAGGGTCAGACAGTGACAATGACGCAGTTCCGCCGCCGAAAAGCTCCTTAAAGGTGTAGGTGAAGTTTGCGTTAATCTGATTAAAGCTCTCAACAAACACTTCACGCATTTTTTTAGTTAAATCTAAAATTAACCGTTCAATTTCCTTTTTGGATTTTTCAACATCCTCAACCTGAGTGCTCATAAATTCGTATCTTTCGGATACTTCCTTATATTCTTCAATGGATGAAACATTAATGTTTCCAAGGGACTTAATTTTTTGCTTAAGCTCATTAAGACGTCTTTGACCTGCGTTTATATCATCAATTTCAATAGCGGTTTCCTGTGCCTGTCTTACCGTAAGCTCATATTCTTCCCAAAGCTTTGCAGTTATGTCATCATATTGTTTTTGAAGGTTTATCTTTCTTTCTTCAAGGCGGGCAAGCTCTCTGCCTATAAATTCACGCTCGCTTGTTTTTTCACGCTCAAGCTGTCTTAACTGAGCAGTTCTTTTTTCAAGGTCTTCTCTATCGCTGTTAATGTTTTCAATGGATTTATTGGACCTGTCAATAGAATTGCATATAAGCTCAATTTCTTTTTTCAGTGATGTAATTTTTGTTTTTGTATAATCATTGAGCTTGACATACTCATCAATTTGTTTAACAATTTCAGCTTTTTTGTTATCTTTGCTTTCGCTGTTGCTTTTTGCAAACATTATTTCCGAATTAAGAGCGTCAGTATCCTTTTGTGCAGTAACTATTTCAAGCTTAATGTTTTGAAGTTTTAAGGAAAGTTCTTCCCTTTGCTCGGTTAATTTTGCTCTGTCGCCGGATAACACACTGATTTTCTTATCAATTTCCAAAATTTCAGCATTAAGAATTTCAAGCTGAAAATTTGCGTCCTTTGATGAATTATTTAATTCAACAGCTTTTTCCTTTATGCTTTTTAACTCCGTTTCAATACTGATTACTGCACTTTCTGCACCGGAGATTTCGTTTTCACAGGCTTTAAGCTCTGTAACTACTCTAATATACTCCTGCTTAAGATTTGATAAATCAGCTTTAAAGCCTAAAATATCAGCTTCGCATTTTGAAAATTCAGCAGACGCTTTTTCAAATTCTGTTTGAGTGTTTTTATATTGCTGCTGTAATTCCTGAGCAGATTTCCTGATTTTTTCAATTTCGGCGGTTCTGCTTAAAAGTCCGGATTTTCTTCCAAGAGAGCCGCCGGTTAAAGAGCCGCCTGCATTTACAACCTGTCCGTCAAGTGTAACGATTTTGAATCTGTAATTATAGCTCTTAGCAATATTTACCGCAGAATTAAGATTCTCGGCAACAACTATTCTTCCCAATAAAGACGAAAGAATATTCTTATACTCGTCCTTGCAGGAGCATAAATCACACGCAATTCCCACAAAGCCGTTACGGCCTTCAAGTCCTTTTTCGTTAAGCTCTTTACCTTTTATTGTATTAACAGGTAAAAAAGTTGCTCTGCCGCCGTCGTTTTGCTTTAAAAAGGCGATTGCTCTTTTGGCGTCTTCTTCTGTTTCGGTGACAATATTCTGCATTGCAGCGCCTAAAGCAGTTTCAACAGCAACCGTATATTTGTCAGGAACCTTAATAACTCTTGAAACAGGTCCGTGAATACCGCCCACTCTGCCATGCTTATAAGCGTTCATTATCGCTTTAACGCTGTGCGAAAAGCCTTCAAGATTTCTTTCCAAATCTTCTAAAAGCTTGGCTCTGCGTTCTTTTTCACGTGTATCAAGCATTAATCGGTCGGCTTGCTGTTTAAGCTCGTCTCTTTTTTTCTGACGTGATGAAAGCTTGATTTCCAAACCTTTTATGGAATTGGAAATTTGCTCTGACTTTTTCTCTAATTCATTTTTCTTTTCTATGTAAGAATTCTTTATTGATTTAAGGTCAGCTAATTCACGTTCTTTTTCGGCTTTATTTTGATTAAGCACCGTTTCCCTCTGGGATAATTCTTCCAGAGAGGTTTTGCTTGTTACGGCTGTAACCTTTAAATCGGCTGATTTTTCCGAAAGCTGTGACAGCTGTGCAGTTAAGCTCTGAAGCTCGTCTCCGCTTTTTCCGGAAGTAAGATTAATATTGTTTAAATCTTCCGAAACACTGTTATATAATAATTGTTTTTCATCAATTAAAGACTTAAAAGATGAAATCTTGCGTTCTTTTTCTTCTATTTCCCTTTGAATATCCAGATAACTGCTGTCAAGCTGTTCAATTTCTGCTTTCAGTCTTTCAATATTTTCAGTGTTGTGCAATATATCGTTTTCAGCAACGGAAACAGAAGATTTTTTTGAGTTAAGGTCAACTTCATATTCAGAGATTTTTCTTCTTATTTCATCAATTTTTGAAGCATACTGACCGTTTTCAAGATATATCTTTTCGCTTTCCTCCTGAATTTTCAGAAGCTGTGAGTCAGCGTCCTCGTGCTGTGTGCGTGCAACAACAATTTTATCCTCCTGATCCTTAAGCATATTTTTTGATTTACTTAAGGTATCAAGCCATATAGCAATTTCAAGTCCTTGTTTTTCCTTAGAAAACTCCAAAAATCTCTGTGCTTTTTCAGACTGTGTTTTTAAAGGTCCGATTCTTTCCTCCAAGTCAGAAACAATGTCCTTCAAGCGCAAAAGGTTATCCTCGGTATTTTTCAGCTTGCGTTCTGCCTCGCTTTTACGGTATCTGTATCTTGAAATACCTGCCGCCTCTTCAAAAATTTCTCTTCTGTCTTCGCTTTTTGAAGCAACTATGCTGTCAATTTTGCCCTGACTAATCATAGAATATCCGTCGCGTCCCAGTCCGGTATCCATAAAAAGCTCATTTATATCTTTAAGCCTTACAGACGCTTTGTTTATCAGATACTCGCTTTCACCGCTTCTGTAATATCTTCTTGTAACTGCAACCGTATCGCCGTCAAAAGGCAAAAGCCTGTCTTTATTCTCAATGTTTAAAGTAACCTCTGCAAAGCCCTGACGTTTTCTTCCGTCGGTACCGTTAAAAACAACGTCCTCCATTTTGGAACATCTGAGGCTTTTAGGCGACTGTTCGCCTAAAACCCAACGAATAGCGTCGCTTATGTTGCTTTTTCCCGAACCGTTCGGACCAACTACGGCCGTCATACCTTTATCAAAGGTTAGTTTTGTTTTATCGGGAAAGGTTTTAAATCCCTGTATTTCCAATGATTTAAGCAGCATATTTTCACCGACCTTGTTATTTTACAACTATTTCATATTTTGACAGTTCACTGTTTTCTTTTATTGTAACATTATATCCCAAACTAATCAAATACTTTATATTACTTTTATTCTGTCCAATCAGCTTTGACATTGATTTTTGATTGACGTATATATTTAAATCCTTGCTCTTATTTTGTTCTTTTATAATTTCATCAATCTTATCTTTGAAGATTTTGTTTTCGCAAAGCTCTTTAAATGCAGGGTGATAATTATTATAAAGCATATTTTCTTCAAGGCTTTTGCTGTAATGAAGTCCGAGACGTATAATCCTTATGCTGTTTTTTTCAAACATCTGCAAAAGCCTGCTACACAAATCAACCGATTCGTTCAGGGAATATGTTA
>CAMFFI010000069.1 GCA_945949625.1 uncultured bacterium
CTCGCTAAAAACGTCACAAGTTTTGAACGCTTTACTTTTGTCGCAGGAAAAGAACTTAATTTATAGAAGATGTTATAAGTGCGAATTGGATGCAGCGTCACGCTGCCGCTCGGCTTCGAGTCCCTGATTATGGTAAAAAAAATAAAAGTACCACGATGGGTACTTTTATTTTTGGTGGGCCATCAGGGACTCGAACCCCGGACCAACCGGTTATGAGCCGGTTGCTCTAACCAACTGAGCTAATGGCCCAAATGCTGCAGATTTCTCTGCAATATTTGGTCCGAGTGACTGGAGTCGAACCAGCGGCCTCTTGAACCCCATTCAAGCGCGCTACCAAACTGCGCCACACCCGGAAATCATAGCACTTTTTTAATCGTGCCAGATTATTATAGCATAATAAAATAAAATAATCAAGAAAATTTTTCAATTATTTAAAAATTCTTTTAATAATAAAATTTTGTTTATAAAAGCCGTTTGACATTATATCAAACGGCTTTTATATTTATTTAAAAGAATTATTCCTGTTCGCTTAAAATTTTACCGTCTTCCAAAGGCTTGATTGCCTCTGCAATAGATTGAGCGGCAGCCTCTTTACCGTAATTATCGGTAATTACTTTGTTCTTAACAGCGTGAGTCAGACAGCCTGCTCCGCCTACACAGCCGCCTGTGCAGGCCATGCCCTCAATAAAGTTATTGGGAAGTACTCCTTTGTTCAGTCTTAGCAAAGCCGCGCGGCACTCTTCAATACCGTCACAGGAAAGTCCGTTAAGGGTGAAGTTTTCGTCAAGTCCCTGCTCCTTTAACGACTGGGCTACTGCATCGGCAAGACCTCCGCAGCGAGCAAATATACGTCCGTAATATGAAGCATTGTCAAGAGGGGTTTCACCTAATTCGGTAATCTCAATATCTTTTGCGTCAAACAATGCCTGAAGCTCTTCAAATGTTATTGCACTGTCAACATACTGTCTTACCTCGGGCGTTCTGATTTCCGCTTTTTTAGCTGTGCAGGGCCCGATAAATACAACCTTTGCCTTAGGGTCATATTCTTTAATATACTTAGATATTGTCGCCATAGGCGAAAGGTTGCTCGAAATATAATCTGTAAGGGCTGGGAAAGCTTTGCGAATATATGTTACAAAAGCCGGACAGCAGGAGCTTGTAAGCTTTCCTTTTTCAACCAATTCCTTACCCTCTGAATAAGCAACCATATCTGCGCCCAGAGCAGCCTCTACCACCTTGTTAAAGCCCAGCTCTTTAATTCCGGATACAACCTGACCTGTTTTTGCGTATGTAAACTGGCTGGCAATTGACGGTGCAACCACAGCGTAAAGATTCATATCTTGATTTTTTGCGCTTTCCTTAATATAGTCGATTACTTCGAGAATATAAGACTTGTCGCTGATTGCGCCGAAAGGACACTGATATACACAGGCACCGCAGGAAATACACTTATTATTGTCAATATAAGCGGCTTTGTTTTCAGACATTGAAATTGCCTTTATTTTGCAGGCGTGCACGCAGGGACGTGTAAAGTTAAGAATAGCGCCGTAAGGACAAACCTCAGAGCATTTACCGCATTCAATACATTTTTCTTTGTCAATATGAGCTTTTTGCTCAGAGTCAAAGGAAATTGCACCTCTTTTACAAACATCCTCGCACCTATGCGCAACGCATCCGCGGCAGGCGTCGGTAACGCTGAAACCGCCCATTGGACATTCGTCACAGGCAATATCAATAACCTCAATTACATTAGGATTGCTTTTATCTCCGCCTGTTGCAAGCTTAATTCTTTCCGCAACAATTGCACGTTCTTTGTAAATACAGCAACGCATTGTAGGCTTATCCTTAACGATAACCTTCGCAATATCGTTAAAGCTTTCAACAAGTGTATCGTTAAAAGCGTGACGTGCTACTTCACGCAAAACCTTGTATTTTAAATACTGAATTTTTGTGTCGAATTTTCTCATACTTTACCCACTTTCTCCTTAATTATGGCTGTTGTTAATTTTTTAACAAAAAATCAGCCAAAAAAAGGGGCATATTAAAGCCCCGTTACTTACTTGAATATTGTATAATAAATTTTAATATTTTGCAATGGTTTATTTAGTTGAATTAGTAAAATTTATGTAATATAATATGTATATGATTTACGAAAACATTATAGGCGGCAATTTTATCAGCCGGCCAAACAGATTTATAGCACAGGTTAATATCAACGGAAAAATTGAAACCGTTCACGTTAAAAATACGGGAAGATGCAAAGAGCTTCTTACAGACAATGCAAGGGTGTTTTGTCAGCATTTTGACAGCACTGCAAGAAAAACAGCCTACGACTTGATTTCGGTTTACAAAGGCGACAGACTTATTAATATGGACAGTCAGGCGCCAAATAAGGTGTTCGGGGAATTTCTGTCGGGCGGAAACTTATTTAAGGATATTGAGTTTATTAAGCCTGAATGTAAATACAAAAACAGCCGATTTGACTTTTACGTTAAAACAAAGAGTAAGGAAATTTTTGTTGAGGTTAAAGGAGTGACACTGGAAGAAAACGGAGTTGTGCTGTTTCCCGATGCTCCCACCGAAAGAGGAGTAAAGCACATTAACGAGCTTGTTCAGGCAAAGCAGGACGGATATGACGCATATATTGCTTTTGTGGTGCAGATGGAAGGAGTTAAGTACTTTACCCCAAACAGAAACACACATCCGGAGTTTGCAGAGGCTTTAAAAAACGCAACAGCACAGGGGGTTAAAATCCTGTGCTATGACTGTACGGTTACTCCTGATACTTTGAAAATCAATAATAAGGTTAAGGTAATCGTTTAATGCATAACGGTGCAGTTATGAGCTGTACCGTTTTTATTATGCTGATTGTTGCCGTATAATTACTTATTAACGGAGTGTCATAACAAGTTTAAAGACGGTTTTTACGATTTTCGGTACACAATTTTAATTATAAATTTACCGTTTATCCTTTAAAAACATCCGCTTGTAAAAAAGTACTGGATTTTTGCGAGTCTATTTTTTATAATCAGGTTGTAAAACGGAGGTGAGAAAATTGCAGGTTGAAATAAAGATTGATAAATCATTGACAGAGCCAAAAATAATAATAGAAACAAATGAAATTACAGAGGATATATCCGAAATAGTAAAAAAGCTTTCAGAGGAAAGAACGGATATTATAACAGGCTTTAAGCAGGAGCAGGCGCAAATACTTGAGCAGGCTGAAATTTACTGTATATATTCAGCAAACAAAAAGGTTTATGCCCTTACTGATAAAGGCGAGTTTACTCTGAGGTTTCGTATGTATGAGCTTGAGGACAGGCTCGACAAAAACAGTTTTGTGCGTATTTCAAATTCAGAAATAATCAATCTGAAAAAGGTAAAGGGCTTTGATTTGAGCTTTACAGGAACAATATGCGTAAAAATGAAAAACGGAAGAGTGACCTATGTGTCACGAAGGTATGTGTCAAAAATAAAACAAGTTCTCGGTATATGAGGTGATTAATTTGAAAAAGAAACTGATTTTAAGGTGTGCTTTAGGAGCACCGGTAGGCTATGCTATATGTATGATGATAACAATTCTTATTTCGCTTGTTGTAGGAGACGGAAATTACTATCCCGTTGTACCGCAAATGATTGACGACTTCGGCAGTGAGTTAAACGCTGTAATTGTGCAGATGCTTTTATCGTTTTTGTACGGTGCAGCATGGGCAGGAGCTTCGCTGATTTGGAAAAAGGAAAACTGGAGCCTTTTAAGGCAGACATTAACCCACTTGATTATCTGCTCCGGCTTAACCTTCCCGATAGCTTATGTGTGCTATTGGATGCAGCATAGTTTGTTAAGCGTTATAAGCTATTTTGCAATATTCTTTGTAATTTATTTTTCAATCTGGATTTCTCAGTTTATTGCAATAAAAGTAAAAATATCGAAAATGAATGAGAAAATAAAAAGATAATACAAAACGAATTAAAGGCGTTTGGAAAAAAATCCAAACGCCTTTTTATTTTGTTTAGTATGAAATAGTAGTAAGCTGAGTTTACATATATCCGAATTGAATTTTTAATTATTGCAGTTAGTCGTCAATTTCCTCAAGGTCTTCGTCGGAAACCTTACGGAGTGGCTTTTTGTTAAATAAATCATACAGAACAGGAACAATATACAAGGTCATAAGAGTTCCGTATAAAAGACCGCCTATACATACAATGGCAAGGGGCTGAATCATTTCTGTGCCGGTACCTGTTCCCAAAGCGGAAATCAAAAGACCGAAAACAGTGGTAAGAGCAGTCATAAGAATGGGTCGCATTCTTGTTTTTCCTGCATCTATCAATGCCTGACGTTTTTCCATTCCGTCAAGACGAAGCTGATTTACATAGTCAACCAGTACAATACCGTTGTTTACTATAATACCGAACAGCATTATAAATCCCAGCATAGCCACAATGCTTACGTCGTAACCGGTTAATACAAGTCCAAGGAAACCGCCTGTGCAGGCAAGAGGAATTGTAAACATAACGATAAATGGTGATTTAAGGCTTTGGAACTGAGCAACCATAATAAGATATATCATTACAATGCCCAAAAGCATCATTAGCATAAGCTGCTGCAGGGATTCCATAGTTGTTGAATTTTCGCCTGCATATTCAATTGAAAAGCCGCTTGGCAATTCATAATTGTTAAAGTATTTTTCAACCTCATTTGTAACGGCGGTTGTTGTGTAACCGTCTTTTATTGTACCGGAAACGGTTACATATCTCAGCTGATTATCATGCTTTATGGAGTTCATTGATTCGGCCGTTGTAATATCCGATATTTCCGAAAGCTTTACTGATTTTTCATCACCTTCGGTTGTGTTGTAGGTGATTTTAATGTTTTTAATATCGTCAATGTTTTTGCTTTCTTCGGTTGTATCCACAACTACAACGTCTAAATCAGAGCCGTTATCGTTTGTTAAAGCAGTAGCGGTTTTTTCGGTTGACAGAGCTGCCGCAACCTGTTGATAAACCTGTGCAACAGTCAGGTTTTTAAGAACTGCCTTTTCTTTGTCAACAGTAATTTTAATTTCCGGTGTTGTAGCTTCTATTCCGCTGTCGGTTGTATCAATTCCCTCAATGCCTGACATCTTTTCAGCCATATCTTCTGCTGTTTCTTTAAGCTTATCAAGGTCATTTCCGTAAAGCTTGATTGATATGCCGCTGCCTGTTAAGGCGCTGAGCGAGCCCATAGAGGAGCTGCCGCTTACTTCAATTTCGCAGTCAAGGCCGGCAAGCTTTTCCTGAACCTGCTTTGAAATCTTTAAGCTGTTTTTTGATTCGTTTTCCTCAAGCACACAATACGCTCTGATTGAGGACGCATCTGTTGAGCCTGATGACATACCGATAACACCGGAAAGATTGCCCACCAGAATTCCAACAGTGTCAAAGCAGTCAAAGTTTTCGTCAAGAATTGTTTGCATTTGCTCGGCAACCTGTGCGGTATCTTCAAAGGTATTGGTTTTAGGCAGGTTGGCGGATATTGAAATTTCGCTGGAGCTCATATTGGGCATAAAGCTGAAGCCCTTGCTGAATGCAAGCAGAGTACTGCCGACAAGTATAACAACGGCAACAATTAATGCAATTGCTCTGTGTTTTAATGTAAATCGCAGCGATTTTTCATAATATCCTATAAGCTTGTCAAAAAGCCTGTGACTTCTTTGCTTTGTGTTTTTAAACATTCTCTGGCCCATAGCAGGCACAAGAGTCAAAGCAACGATTAAGCTTGCTAGCAGAGAATATCCTATTGTAAGTGCCATATCGGTAAAGAGCTGTCTTGTAATACCCTTTACAAATACAATCGGCAAAAATACGCAGATTGTTGTAAGGGTTGAAGCCGTAATAGCGCCTGCAACCTGCTTTGCACCGTTCATAGCGGCTTTTATAGGCGGAACACCTAAATTGCGTAGTCGGTAAATATTTTCAATAACAACAACCGAGTTGTCAACAAGCATACCTACACCTATGGCAAGACCTGACAGAGAAATCATATTAAGGGTGACCCCGCTGAAATACATAAGCACAACGGCAAAGATAACGCTTATTGGAATTGAGCAGGCAATAACAATTGTAGGCTTAATATCTCTCAGGAAAAGGAACAAAATTATAATTGCAAGCAACGCACCGAACAGCAAATTCTGCAAAACGCTGTTTGTAATCATATATATGTATTCTCCCTGATTCATCAAGGCTGTAAAGGAGAGTCCCTCGGTTTCTTTTTCAAGCTCTTTGA
>CAMFFI010000070.1 GCA_945949625.1 uncultured bacterium
CCCGGTCCGGGGTGGATGTGTTCGGCGGCTGCGCCTCCCTGATCTCCTCCCTCGGGACCTAAATCAATAATATAATCAGCCGTCTTAATCAAATCAAGATTATGCTCAATTACAATAACCGTATTACCTGCGTCAACCAGCTTTTGCAAAACCTCAATAAGCTTGTGAACGTCAGCAATATGCAGTCCCGTTGTAGGCTCGTCAAGAATATAAACGGTTTTTCCCGTTCCCCTTTTTGAAAGCTCTGCCGCAAGCTTGACACGCTGTGCCTCACCGCCCGACAAAGTGGTTGCAGGCTGTCCGATTTTTATATAGCCAAGACCAACCTCCGAAAGAGTTTTCAGTTTTCTTTCAATTTTAGGTATATTTGAGAAAAACTCACAGCCTTCCTCAACGGTCATTTCAAGCACGTCATAAATTGATTTGCCTTTATACTTTACTTCAAGGGTTTCTCTGTTGTATCTTTTTCCGCCGCAAACCTCACAGGGAACATATACGTCCGGTAAAAAGTGCATTTCTATTTTAAGAATTCCGTCGCCCTGACAGGCTTCGCATCTTCCGCCTTTTACATTAAAGGAAAATCTGCTTGAACTGAAACCGTGCATTTTAGCGTCCTGAGTAGATGCGTAAAGCTCACGTATATCGGTAAATACTCCCGTATATGTCGCAGGGTTTGAACGTGGAGTTCTTCCGATTGGACTTTGGTTTATATCAATAACCTTGTCAAGGTTTTCAATCCCCTTAATTTCCTTATGAGCGCCGCTCCTTGTTTTTGCTCTGTTAAGACTGCTTGCAAGATGCTTATAGAGTATTTCATTTACAAGGGAAGATTTTCCCGAGCCTGAAACTCCGGTAACGCAAATCAGCTCACCTAACGGAAATTTAACATCAATATTTTTCAGATTATTCTGAGTTGCCCCGATAACCTCAAGAAATTTTTTATTGCCTTTTCTGCGTTGCTCCGGAACAGGAATTTTCCTTGCACCGCTTAAATACTGACCTGTTACGGAGTTCTTGCAGGCTTTTATTGTTTCCACATCGCCTGCGCAAACAATTTCACCGCCGTGAACACCTGCGCCAGGACCTACATCTACAATAAAATCTGCGGCGCGCATTGTATCTTCATCGTGCTCAACAACAATAACGGTATTTCCTATATCACGCAAATGCTTTAGGGTATCCAGCAATTTGTTGTTGTCCCTTTGATGCAGTCCGATACTGGGTTCATCAAGAATATACAGCACGCCCATCAAAGAGCTTCCTATTTGAGTTGCAAGCCTAATACGCTGACTTTCGCCTCCGCTTAGAGTACCTGCACTTCTTGAAAGAGTAAGGTAACCCAAACCAACATTATTCAGAAATCCAAGTCATGATTTTATTCCCTTAATAATTGAATTTGCAATAAATTTTTCCTTATCACTTAGCTGTTCTTCAAGGCCTTTTACGAACTCAAGAGCCTGAACAACAGACATACGGCAAAAATCAGCAATATTTATTCCGCCGACCGTTACGGCAAGACTTTCACGGGAAAGTCTTTGTCCGTGACATTCGTCGCAGGGAATTTCGGCCATATAGCTTTGAATTTCTTCCTTTATCCAATTACTGCCGGTTTCTCTGTAACGTCTTTCAAGATTATTGATAACACCCTCAAATGGTCTTTCAAGCGTACTTTTTCCGTAAGCAGACGTACGGTTAAGTGTTAAAACCTCGCCGTTTGTTCCATAAAGTAAAATATCAACTATTTCATCGGGTAAATCCTTAATGGGAGTATCAAGCGAAAAGCCGTATTTTTGGGATAATGCCGCAAAATACATATTGGCAATAGAGTTTCCCTCCATCGCCCAGCCGCTTGCCTTTATTCCGCCTTGATTGATGCTTAGATTTTTATTTGGTATTACAAGCTCGGGGTCAACCTTCATAAATACACCCAGTCCCGTACATTTCGGACAGGCTCCGAAGGGATTGTTAAAAGAAAACATTCTGGGCGAAAGCTCGTCTA
This sequence comes from uncultured bacterium, assembly GCA_945949625.1. Classification (GTDB taxonomy): domain Bacteria; phylum Bacillota; class Clostridia; order Oscillospirales; family Acutalibacteraceae; genus Ruminococcoides. Next base: position 2,000 of record CAMFFI010000070.1, read on the forward strand.
TACTTGCGCCGTGTTCGGGGCAGGCATAATTCTGTGAAAATGTTAAATCTTCTCCGCCGATTACATTTATTAAAACCAATCCGCCTGTAAGCTTTGCGGCTGTTTCTATGCTGTCTGAAAGACGTGAACGAATTTCATCTTTTATAACAAGCCTGTCAACTACAATTTCAACAGTATGCTTTTTATTTTTTTCAAGAGAAATATCTTCTGACAAATCGTAAATAATTCCGTCGGCTCTAACTCTTGCAAAGCCGCTTTTTTTGGCACGTTCAAGCTCCTTTTTATGCTCGCCCTTTTTCCCCCTTATTACAGGTGCAAGCACTTGAATTTTTGTTCCGTTATCCAAGGAAAGAACCCTGTCTGCAATCTGGTCAACTGTTTGCCTGCGGATTTCTCTGCCGCATATGGGACAGTGGGGTACTCCCACTCTTGCATAAAGCAAACGGAGATAATCGTAAATTTCCGTTACCGTTCCCACAGTTGAGCGCGGATTTTTGGAGGTTGTTTTCTGGTCAATGGCAATTGCAGGAGAAAGTCCTTCTATATTATCTACATCCGGCTTATCCGTCTGACCTAAAAACATACGGGCATATGAAGAAAGGCTTTCAACATACCTGCGCTGTCCCTCGGCATAAATAGTATCAAAGGCAAGGGAGGATTTTCCCGAACCTGAAAGTCCCGTAAAGACTATCAGCTTATCCCTTGGTATTTCAAGGTTTACATTTTTAAGGTTATGTTCCCTTGCGCCGTTAATTATAATTTTATCTATGGACATATTTTACCTCGTAACTGTAAATAAGGCGGACAAAATTCAATGTCCGCCTTTATCGGTATTATTCTTCGGATTTATTTTCCGAATCATCTTCGGAAGTATCTTCAGCTTCGGGGACTTCTACAAAAGTACCGTTCATAACAGCTTCAAAATCTTCACCGCTCATCTTTTCGTGCTTCATCAGGTAAGCAGCAGTTTCGTGGAGCTTATCCATTTTTGAGGAAAGGATTTTTTCAGCCTTAGCATAAGCGCCCTTAACGATTTTAAGAACAAGCTCATCAATCTTTGCGGCTGTTTCTTCGGAGTAATCCTTAACGTGTCCCATATCTCTGCCGATGAACACCTCGTTATTTGACTGTCCGTAGCAAATAGGACCAAGCTCGTCGGTCATACCGTATTTTGTAACCATTGAACGAGCTGTATTTGTAGCCTTTTCAATATCATTTGACGCACCTGTTGAAATATCGTTAAGCACAAGAGCCTCTGCAACACGTCCGCCTAAGCAAACTACTATATCCTCAAGCATTTCGTTGCGTGAGCTGTAAGATTTATCCTCTGTGGGCAACGGCATTGTATAACCGCCTGCCATACCTCTCGGAATAATTGAAATCTGGTGAACAGGGTCCTGAGTTTCACATTCGTGGAAAAGAATAGCGTGGCCTGCCTCGTGATAAGCGGTAAGCTTCTTTTCTTTTTCGCTCATTACCTTTGATTTTTTCTCGGCACCTACAACAACCTTAATTGTTGCCTCTTCAATTTCTTCCATTGTAATTGCTTTTTTATTTTTTCTTGCGGCAAGCAAAGCAGCCTCGTTCAACAGATTTTCAAGGTCTGCACCGGTAAATCCGGCTGTTGTCTTAGCTATTGTTTTAAGCTTAACATCTGGAGCAAGCGGCTTTTTGCGAGCGTGAACCTTCAGAATTGCCTCACGTCCGTTAATGTCGGGATAGCTTACAAGAATCTGTCTGTCAAATCTTCCCGGTCTCATAAGCGCAGGGTCAAGAATATCAGGACGGTTAGTAGCCGCAATCATAATTACGCCTTCGTTTGCGCCGAAGCCGTCCATTTCAACAAGAAGCTGGTTAAGGGTTTGTTCACGTTCATCGTGTCCGCCGCCTAAGCCTGTTCCTCTCTGACGGCCTACTGCGTCAATTTCGTCGATAAAGATGATACAGGGTGAGTTTTTCTTAGCCTGCTCGAACAAATCACGAACTCGGGAAGCACCCACACCTACAAACATCTCAACAAAGTCAGAACCTGAAATTGAGAAGAAAGGTACGCCAGCTTCACCTGCAACAGCACGTGCAAGCAAGGTTTTACCTGTACCCGGAGGTCCCACCAAAAGTACGCCCTTTGGTATTCTTGCGCCTAAGGTATTGTATTTATCGGGAGCTTTTAAGAATTCAACAATTTCTTCAAGCTCTTCTTTTTCTTCGTCAGCACCTGCAACATCGTCAAAGGTGGTTTTGCGTTTTTCATCGTTTGTATCTTTTATTTTAGCCTTGCCGAAATTCATTTCCTTTCCGCCAAGACCGCCGCCGCCCATTTTTCTCATTAAGAAGATCCATAAGAAAATAAACAGACCGACCATTATAAGCGTTGGAATCAATTCAAACAAGAAGGAATTATCCGTTGCTTTAATATAGTTATATGTTACAGCTTCATCGGCTGAAGCAGTATATGGCTGAATAGTTTCAAGGAAACCTCTTATGTCGGCAAGCTCGCCTGTTACCTTTGTTTTCTTTGCATCATTAAGAGTAAGCCTGATTTCGCCTGTACCGTAGTTTATTTCATAATTTGCAACCTGGTCTTCCTGAAAATACTGAGCAAGCTCATAGGTTGTGGGACTTTTCTTGCCCTGAGAACTGTAAAGTACGGCTATCATAAGAATAATTATAATCGGTATTCCAAGATAAAGCAGTAAATTACGGATTTTTTTCTTGTTATCCAATATCCTTCACTCCTTGTATTATTATGATTATTTTTTTGGATTTTATTTAAAAACAGCAGCTTTTAAAGCTCATTTATACGGTAAATTTCTGAAATTGAAAGCTCTTCCGAGGTTTCTATTCCATTATAATAGCTTGAAGTGGTAATAAAGTCAATGGTTAAATTATGATTTCTGCATCTTTGACTTAAAACAAAAGAAAACGCCGCTTTATAAAACCGCGCAAAATCGAAATTACACAAAATCATTATTTTTATCGACATTCAAGGCATTAATCTGAATTTTCAGCACCTTAGTCGGAGTACCGCTTATCAAGGCGTCTCCTGATACTCCGAAGCCTTCAAGCCATAAAACTCTTGAGCCGTCTGCAAGCAGCATAAGGCTGTCCCTGTTTTCCTTTGGAATTTTTTCTTCTATCATAAATTTCTTAAGGGATTTTTTTACATTTCTCCTTGGAAGCTTAATGTAATCTCCTGCCTGTCTTAATCGAAAAACAGGTTTTTTGGAAATCAGCGAAAAATCCAGTATATTCTTATCCAAAGTATTCCAAAGGTTTGTTTCGGTTATTTTATATTCCTTATCAGAAAATTCAAAGCACATTTCTGCCTTTAATTCATATGGCGAAAAGCTTGCAGTGCCGTTTTGTGTTTTTATAATTCTGAACATTCCCTGTCTGCAAACAGCTTTGTATTGGCTGTTTAAATCTACCTCTCCGCCTTTGCTGATAATATCAAGGCAAAGATTAATATGTTTTCTTGAAATGTTCTTAATATTAAGACTCTTAAAGATTATAAAAACAGCTTGCTTTTGGATTACCGGGGGTAAATCTTTTAGCCTTTCGGAATCATAAAAGCAGTTGCCGTTTTTGCTGATTAATATATCATTTAACTTATTTCGAGTATATTCTTCTAAAAAAGAATTAATTTCAGCCACATCATCAGTTAATTCTGCGGCGGCATTTTCAACATTAGCATTTATATTTTTCAGCACAGGAACAACATTGTGGCGTATTTTGTTACGTGTATAGTCATCACTGCTGTTTGTGCTGTCATTTACATATTGTATATTGTTTTTCAGGCAATAATTTTCAATTTCTCTGCGGGTTACTTCAATTAAAGGTCTTATGATATAATTCCTTTTCGGAACTATTCCCTTTAAACCGTTTAATGACGTTCCCCTTGAAATATTGTAAATCAGGGTTTCAAGATTATCCGAGGCGGTGTGAGCTGTTGCTATTTTTGCATTTTGGGATTTGCTCAGCTCCTCAAAAAATTTATACCTTTCTTCCCTGCCGCAAAGCTCTGTACTCTGTTTATTCTTTTGTGCAAGGCTTTCTATATCAACCTCTTTTACAAAAAGTGGAATTTGCAGATTATTGCACAAATTCTTTACAAAGTTCAAATCTCTTACGGACTCTTCTCCTCTTAACATATGATTAAGATGTGCGGCGGAAATACTAAGGTTGTATTTTTCTTTAAGAGAAATAAGTATATGCAGAAGTGAAACAGAATCAGCGCCGCCTGACAAAGCAACAATCACTCTG
>CAMFFI010000071.1 GCA_945949625.1 uncultured bacterium
CTCATTCGCAAGCAATTTAATATTTAATTTTGTTTAAACTTTGGGGTTCACTTCAGTTTTTGAAACCATATGTGATTGTTCTGATAAACAAAAGAGGAGCCGACTCATTTTTGTCTGAGTCAGCTCCTTTTATAATAATTAGTTGTTTTGCTTTATCCCTGTATTTTGAAATTTCTTTATTTTTTGCCAGTTAATAAAACCGTACAAATCATTTATGAAAAACATAAAAAAGCATACTACCATAGGAACATATTGCGGATTATCCGCTGACGCTGAAATCCACATCGCTATAAGAATCAAATCATTCATACAATAGGCAACGGCATAAAAACAACTTCTGCGGAACATCAATGCAGAGGCAAGAAAGCTTGTTGCAATTGATACAGTGCTTATGATTAAATTATTTGTATTAAATCCGGCAAGAACAAAATAAAAGCCAAACGTAACAATTACAGACATCAATAGTATTATCGCTGTTTCCTTTTTGCTTATACTGTTTACCTCAACCTGTGCAGACGACTCTTTATATGGATGTCTTGCCCATGATACAATTGACATAACCGACAACGGAACCGTCATACAAATACAAATTATCATTTCTCCGTAATATCTGAATGAGAACGACACCAACGTATAAAGCAAGCTGAACACAAGAGTTAAAACCTGCCCCAGAACATCACCCTTAGACACAAAGATAAGCGCCGTAACCCCTACAAGCGAGCTGATTACATAAAAGGGATTTGAACAATCAGCAAGCAGTGTTGAACACAAAACTACCAGAATTGATGTAAGCCAAAGTAAACGCTCAAATTTTGTTAAATTTTTTAATGATACCTTTATATTCATTTTTTCCTCCAAAAAAAGCACTTACACACATCTTCTAAGACCTAATGATGTGTATAAGTGCTATAGCACAACTACCCGGTGGCAGTACATATTATTTATCTTGTTTACTATTTTACGCAAAAGCATAAAAATGTCAAGTGGTAAACTTATGTCATTTATTTTCCCTGTACTTAATGAGCATATATTCAATGGATTCCGTCAAAGCAAGGCGTGAAGCCTCTACAACGTCGCTGGAAACACCGACTGTTGTCCACACGTTTTTACCCTCGGTTGAGGTTATGAGAACCCTTACAACCGACGCTGTGGCGCTTTTTGAGTCCATAACTCTAACCTTATAGTCAATAAGACGCATTTTTTTAAGCTCAGGGTAGAACACCTCAAGGCTGAAACGCAGCGCCTTATCCAGTGCGTTAATAGGGCCGTTTCCCTCTGCCGCCATAAGCTGTGTTTTATCGCCCACCTGCACCTTGACCGTTGCAGTAGCAAGACAGCCGGGCTCGCTGGGTCTGCCGCTTATTATTTTATAGTTAAGCAGCTTAAAAAAGCTCTTATATGCTCCCAGATTTCTGCGTATAAGCATTTCAAAGGAGCTGTCGGCTCCCTCAAACTGATAACCCTTGCTTTCAAGCTCCTTAAGCTCCGCAAGAATTTTTGCGGTTTCGGGACTTGATTTTGTTATATCCGGATTTATCTTGTGGATTTTTTCAAGAACAGCACCTCTGCCTGTTATTTCGCTCATAAGGATACGTCTTTCGTTGCCTACCTTTGAAGGGTCTATATGCTCAAAGCTCCGTGAAAGCTTAAGCACTCCGTCAGCGTGCATTCCTGCCTTGTGAGCAAAGGCAGAGCTTCCCACATATGGCTCGTTGCCCTTAATGGAAACATTTGCGATTTCCGCAACCTCTCTTGCGATTGTTGTAAGGCTTGTCATATTTTCCTTTGGGATACAAATGCAGTTTTTGGAAAGCTGTAAATTGGGAATAATAGTTGAAAGATTTGCATTTCCGCAGCGTTCACCAAAGCCTAAAAATGTACCCTGAACCTGTGTTGCGCCGGAAAGCACCGCCATAACGGAATTGGCAACAGCCATACCCTTGTCGTTATGGGTATGAATACCTACCTTGCCATTGAATCTTTCGGAAACCTTTGAAACGATCTCTGCAATTTCATCGGGAAAACAGCCGCCGTTTGTATCGCAAAGGTCAAGGCTGTCGGCACCTGCGTCAAAAGCCGCCTGCAAAGCGCCCATTGCATACTCCGGATTATCCTTGTAGCCGTCAAAGAAATGCTCTGCGTCAAAAAATACGGTTTTTCCCTGCTTTTTAAGGAAAGAAACGGTGTCGTATATCATATCATAATTTGTTTTTCCGTCTGTATTGATAATGTTTGTAACGTGCAAAAGCCAGCACTTTCCGAACACAGCAACCGCAGGAGTGTGGGCGCTTAAAAGCGCCTGAAGATTTTTGTCCTCCTCTGCTGTGCAGTCCTTTCTTCTTGTACTGCCGAAGGCAACAATTTTTGAGTGCTTCAGTTCAAGCTTGTTAAGGCGATTAAAAAATTCTATGTCCTTCGGATTAGAAAAGGGATTTCCTGCCTCGATATAGTCTATTCCCAGTCGGTCAAGAGCCTTGACAATTGCCAGTTTATCTTCTATTGAAAACGATATTCCCTCTCCCTGAGCTCCGTCACGCAGAGTAGAATCAAGGACGGTTATCTTCTTTTCCATTACAAACTCACCTTTTTCAATTACATTTCGGTTATCATATCGTCAACTGTTTTTCCCGGAGGAATCATAGGAAGTACGTTTTCATCGGGGCTGATTTTGCAGTCAACTACAACGGGAGCGTTAAGGGCAAAAGCCTTTTCAAGCACAGGCTTGATTTCATCGGCTGTGTTTATTCTCATTCCCTCAATTCCGAATGCGTTTGCAAGCTTGACAAAATCGGTTGCACGCTTGGGGTCTGTCTGAGAAAAACGGTTTCCGTAAAACAGCTTCTGCCATTGTCTTACCATACCTAAAACAGTATTATTCATTACAATTACAACAACAGGCAGGTTATAGCTTTTCATTGTTACAAGCTCGTTTAAATTCATATGGAAACTTCCGTCGCCTGTAAACAGTACTACTCTTCTGTTGGGGAAAGCTGTCTGGGCACCTATTGCCGCACCCATTCCAAAGCCCATTGTTCCCATACCGCCTGATGTCAGCAGAGTTCTGGGAGCTTCAATTTTTGCATATTGCGCAATCCACATCTGATGCTGACCTACGTCTGTTGCTACAATGTCCTCAGGATTCTTAATTTCGTTTACTGCGTCAATAACGCTCTGGGGGTGAGGAATGTTATCGTTTACAGCCTTAGCAGCGGATTTTACATTTTTCCAGTCCTGAAGTTGTTTAATCCACTGTGAATGGTCCTGTTGGTTCAGATTTTCGCAAAGCTCGCTGAGGATATTTTCCATATCGCCAATCACATAGCTGTCAACGGCTACGTTTTTGCCTATTTCCTTTTTATCTATATCAAGGTGAATAATGTTTGCCTGTTCGCCGAATCTTTCTCTGTCGCCTGCTACACGGTCCGAAAATCTTGCGCCGCAGGCAATAATCAAATCGCACTGTGCCGTTGCCATACCTGTTTCATATCCGCCGTGCATACCGATGTTGCCCATATTAAGCCTGTGACTTGCAGGAATACAGCCCAGTCCCATTAATGAACAGCAAACGGGAGCGTCAATAAGCTCTGCAAAGCGTTTAAATTCAGCAGATGTGTTACTGCTGATAATGCCGCCGCCTGCATAAATAATAGGCTTTTTGGAATTTTTAATAAGCTCTGCGGCTTTTATAACAGAGGCTTTGTCAGTAACCTGAACACTTTCTCTTTTTTCGGGAGCCTTTGGTGTAAATTCACATTTATTTGCAGTTACGTCCTTAGGAACGTCAACAAGTACAGGACCTTTTCTTCCTTCATTTGCAAGGGCAAAGGCTTTTCTGATAGTATCGGCTAAGTCCTCCACCTTTTCAACAAGGTAGCTTGCCTTTGTGACAGGCTTTACAATATCTACAATGTCAACCTCCTGAAAGGAGTCCCTGCCAAGCTGGTCTGTGGTTACGTTGCCTGTAATTGCAACAACTGGTATGCTGTCAATATGTGCAGTAGCAAGACCTGTAACAATATTTGTAGCGCCGGGACCGGAGGTTGTCATAACAACTCCTGTTTTGCCGGTTGCTCTTGCATAACCGTCGGCAGCGTGAGAAGCGCCCTGCTCGTGAGCAGTAAGCACGTGATTTATTCTGTCGCTGTATTTATAAAGAGCGTCGTATGTATTAAGCGCCGCTCCTCCGGGATAACCGAAAACGGTGTCAACTCCCTGTTCAATTAAACATTCGCAAATGATTTCCGCACCTGTAAGCTGCATAATAAAAACCCTTTCCTTTTTATATTTATATACTATGAAAATGCTGAAAATGTGCCGATTTTAAAGCATAATAATAAAAAAACTCCGTCTCTGTAAGAGACGAAGGAAACTTCGTGGTACCACTCTTTTTCGTTTTCACAAGAAAACCTTTGTCACATCAGGCAAAAGCCGAATGCTGTTCATATAACGGTGAACCTCCGAAACCGTTTAGTCAATTGCTCTTTAGACGGTTCAGCTGCGGGTGATATTCCCGGGGGTTTTCTGCTGTTTTGCACCCTACAACAGCTCTCTGAAAGAAAATTACCCAAGTACTTATCCCGGTCAATGCTTTTATCAGATTTTGTTTGCTGTATATCAATTTAATGATATATTGGTAATATATAAGATATTTTACATAATATTCAATCTAATGTCAATACTTGATTTAAGAAAAAACGGCGACTTTATGTAATTTTGGGGGTGTATTATTGAAAAAGCTTCCCCGTCAGGCAAAAACTGTTTTCCGCATTTATATCATAATTGTTTCATTTTTAATTTTTGCTTTTCTTTTCCTTTTGTTTTTCTTTAAATTACTGCCCATAGGGATATTAATTGCTTTTACGGTGGTAGTCTTTGGTTTGTTTTGCGTCTGTTACTTTTTCCTTGCCGAAAAATATTACGAAAGCTGCAAATACTCCTGCTCCTGCAAGGGGATTACGGTTATTAAGGGTTATCTGCTGAAAAGAAAAATCACAGTTTTAAAAGAAAAGGTGCTTTTTGTTCAGATATACTCAAATCCGCTGCAAAATTACTTTTCCTTATGCTCCGTAGGCGTATTCTGCGCAGGAACGGGAAGAATATTAATCAGTCAGATAAACCGATGTGACGGCGAAAAAATAAAGGAGATTTTATGTGAGCAAAAGTGTTAATTGCAGTTATTTTGAGGCTCTTTACATTTGCAGGGGATTTATTCCTCTTGCGCTGATTGCCTTGATTCCTGCCCTAATAAGCAAGCCTGAAACTGCCCTGACGGCAATAGGCGCATATGGAATTAACCTGCTTTTTCTTTTGATAATTTTTATATACGGACTTTTCAGAGTGAAAAACAAACGTCTTTTAATTGCAAAAAAGCCCGGCAAACAGATGTATTTTGCAAAACCTGTTTTGCCCTACCGTTTCAAAGCGGTTTCCCACAATATGAAAAAGAGTAAAGCTCCGCCTGATATTTTACGCTTTGAAAGCGGTGTGCTTGAAAAAAAGGAAGCCTGCTTTTCTTATGACAGCATACAGTCAATGATAATTGAAAAGCGTTTAATTCCGCTGATTTTTTTCAGCGAAAGGGTGATTTTAAACACCTCTGCAACGCCCGTACAGGGCGGTTTTTTTTCGATGTTTATATACCTTAAGGATGAAAACAGGCTTTTTGCAAAGCTTTTCTCAAGGAAAAACAGCTTTGAGACCGTTTACAAATCAAATCTGCTTAACATATTTTTTATGGCGCTTTCAAGCTCCAACGCTTTTGCAGGAGTTTTGATATTTATTCCTTTTTTAAACAAAACAGGAGAGCTTCTGGGGGAGCATTATAAAAGCTTAATTTTTTCAAGCCTTGATTTTTCCCTGCAAATTCAAAGCGCCGGCGTTCCGCCCTTTGCCGCCGGAATCGCTGGAATCCTGCTTACGGGATTAATTATATCGGTTATATCCGTAATTTTCAGCTACGGTTTTCTAAAAGTTCAGAAGTCGCCCGATAACGACAGCATTATTGTTAAAAGGGGAATTATTGAAAAGAACATTTTTGTAACATTAATTTCAAATATCAACGCTTATGAAATTAAGCAAAGTCTGCTTATGTGCCTGATGAAAATTTGCAGTCTTAAGTTTTATGCGGCAGGTCAAAGCAGGGAATCTAAAAGCAAAAGAGTTATAATACCGTCGCTTAGCGTAAGACAGGCTGAAAATTTTTTTGAAATCAGCAGATGCAGTAAG